>CAZROQ010000140.1:0-1522 GCA_964601755.1 uncultured Candidatus Saccharibacteria bacterium | reverse complement strand
GCCTTGTGCGAAGAAGGAGAGGTGTAGGTGTTTAAAACCGCTAAAAATAGCCCTTTTAAACACTAAAGACTGCAGTGTTTAGTGTTTAGAGAAAAGAGAAAGAAATACGAATTACGAATTACGAATCAAGAATTAGGAATTACGAATAAAGAGTTGAGTGGGGTTATTCAAAAGGTTGCAAAAAATTTTGGGTTGTGATATACTCCTCGTTGTGAGTGTAAAAGCTCCAAATGAACGAATGTCTACGAAAACACCCCGCTTGCGGGGTTTTTTCGTTTGTGAGGTTGCCTCGGATGGCTTATTTGTGTAATACTTTAGTCACTGCCTAGAAGCGGGCGGTGGTATGCACTCACAAAGATATTCGTTTGGAGCTCGCTACCACCGTCCACTTCTGGGCGGTTTTTGTTTAAAAAAATAGTATATACTGTAGTATATACTAAGTATATATCATAGTATATACTACCAGCGCACCTTTTATCCTGATAGAATTGGCTTATGGAAATCAGGGAAAATGTTTCTCTTTCTGAGTTAACGACACTCAAAACCGGCGGACCGGCTCGGTTTTTGATACACGCTCAATCAGTTGATGAAATAAAAGAAGCGCTTTCTTTTGCCAAGAAAGAAAAACTGCCGTTGTTTGTCCTTGGGGGTGGTTCAAATGTTCTTTTTGGTGATGGTGGCTTTAACGGAGTTGTTGTAAAGCCGGAAATGTACGGGGTAGAGTTTGAAGAAAAAGGCGACCAAATCGAGGTTCGCGCCGGAGCCGGTGAGGACTGGGACAGGTTTGTTGAACTCTCGGTTCATAAAAATCTTTGGGGTCTTGAAAACTTGTCGGGAATACCCGGAACAGTTGGCGCTTCACCGGTTCAAAATATTGGTGCTTACGGGGTCGAGCTGGAAAAAGTATTTTCTTGGTGCAAAGTTTTTTATCTAAAAGATTGCCGGTTTGGCTACCGTGACTCTGTTTTTAAAAGAACCCCCGGCAGGTGGCTGATTTTGGAAGTAGCCTACAACTTATCTTCTGACCCAAACCCAATCACAGACTACAAAGATGTTAAAGAATACTTAGATAGCTTAGGAGTTAACAATCCAAGCCAGAAGATGATCAGGCAGGCTGTTTTGTCTATCAGGGCCGGTAAATTTCCTGATCTCAAAAGATTTGGGACGGCGGGGTCATTTTTTAAAAATCCGATTGTTTCCAGTAGAGATTACGCGCTCTTGAGAGAAAGATTTTCGGGGCTTCCCGGATACGAGCTTATAGGTGGCAGGGTCAAGATTCCCACCGCTTGGCTACTCGATAGAGTCTGCAATCTTAAAGGGGCTCGGTCTAAAAGTGTCGGCCTTTTTGAGCGCCAGCCTCTCATTTTGGTTAATTTTGGAAAAGCCAACGCCAAAGAAATCGACAAATTTGCCCAAATGGTTGAAGAAGAGGTTTTTAACAAAACAGGTATCAAGCTTGAAAGAGAGGTGACGACAGTCGGAGTGCGTTAATACAGGATTAAGAATTAGGAATTACGAATTA
>CAZROQ010000139.1:0-1524 GCA_964601755.1 uncultured Candidatus Saccharibacteria bacterium | reverse complement strand
AACCGAAACCTTCTGAGGTAACAAGATATATCGCCTTTCACCGTCTTTATACTTAACAATCCCCACAAAACCGGATCGATTTGGGTCATACTCAACTGTCTCAACCACAAACGGAATGTCGTACTTATTATATTTAAAATCAATATCTCGGTATCGTCTTTTGTGACCGACAGATCTTCTGGGGCTTGTGATGCGCCCTTGGCTGTTACGACCACCGGCACGCCGAAATCCCTTAGTCATCTTTTTTCTGGGCTTGCTCGTTGTAACAACCGATTTTACATCTACGCTTGCCTGTTGTCTTTTTGATGGAGTTGTTGGTTTAAATTTGCGGACCATACTATTTTCTTAAACAATATCAATCTTTTCTCCTTCTTTTAGGAAAACGAACGCCTTTTTACCCCCGGATTTAACGCCCTTGACACCCCTTCTTAAAATCTTTTTCTCGGGAACTTTAGCAACGGCAACTTTAACGGGATTAACGCTATACCTTTTTCGGATTTCCTTTGAAATCTCAGATTTGGTAGCTTTTGGTGTTACATTAAATACATAAACCCCTTTTTCAGCTTTTATGGCAGACTTCTCTGTAATTCTCGGCGAGATCAAAACAGAAATCCCCGAATCAAACGAGTCGGTCTGCTTTTTTTTGTTTTCTTTGACAGATTCTTGAGAACCTTTTACCTGTTCCCCTTTCTGTTCTTTGACCTCCGGCGTTTGCGCGGATTTGTCTTTTTTGTTGCTAAACAAACTCATAAATTACGATTTTTTGGACTTAATAAAATCAAGTGACTTTTCTGGATCAAACAGTATCAAATATTTGCTTCTAACAAGGTCTAGCGTAGAAACATTTTTAATGTCATTCACAGAAACATTTCCCATATTTTTAAAGCTTTTCCAAACATTCTCCTTCTTGCCATCAAAAACAAGCATGGCAGAATTGTGTTTTTTTGTTGAAAGGTCATCCAAGCCCTCAACTTTGCTCAATGACTCCAAAGCTTTTTTGGCCTCTGCCGTTTTGGGAGCATCAAAATCGAGACCATCAACAAAAAAGACTTCCCCATCTTTATACTTCCGCGAAATAAGCGACCAAAAAGACTTAGTTTTCATTTTTTCATTTACTTTTTTGTTGTACTTTTTGGAAGCACTGGGGCCATGTGTCACACCACCACCAACCCAGATTGGAGACCTGCTAGACCCATGTCTGGCACGGCCTGTTCCTTTTTGTCTCCACGGCTTTTTGCCCCCACCACGAACAGCTGATCTGTCTTTAGCATCTGCTGTGCCTCTCCTTTTATTTGACTCCAAAGAGACAACTACCTGATGAACCAAATCAGGATTCCACGAACACTCAAAAACCTCTTTCGGTAGCTTAACCTTTCCTTTCTCTTTTCCTTCTTTTGTATATAATGGTGCTTCCATATTTTTAAGATCCAAGCACTTCAACCACTGTTCCTTTTCTTCCCGGAACAGCCCCACCGATGTAAATCTCATTTTTATCGGAATCAACTCGCAAAACTTTCAAGTTTA
>CAZROQ010000138.1:0-1536 GCA_964601755.1 uncultured Candidatus Saccharibacteria bacterium | reverse complement strand
GTGGGCGCTGAGGGACTCGAACCCCCGGCCTACTCGGTGTAAACGAGTTGCTCTAGCCAACTGAGCTAAGCGCCCTTATAGATGGAAAGTGTAGTATCTTTGCAGATATATTTCAACTAGTAACTCTAAAAAGATTGACTTAATTTAAATTATATGTTAACAAATAGGTTGGTTTCCAGTACATAAACAGGAGAAAAAGATGTTTTCGGAGAACTTTATGAGAATTTTGATTATCGTGGCCATGTTGGCTTTTGTTGTCACGGTTGCGCACGCACTCAGTCAAGGCGGGAATTCGGTAGAAATGGAATCTACCGAACGCAGAGCACATCCGGTTGGCACCACTCTTTCTCAGAGTGAATTCATTTTGGAGCCAATCAAAGCAGAGACTGATTTGAGCGCCAAAGATTTTCTTTTGGCGGTTTCAGATACGAATCGGTTTCTTGAGTTCCCAAAACGGCTCCTGAGATTTCCTCAGGAGTAATCAAATTAACTACTCTTCTTCTCTCTCTCCAGACCCGTCGGCACATTAGTTGTCGGCGGGTCTGTTTTGTTATAATAAACTTGTTTCAAGCGTGGTTGAAAACAGTACAAAAAGAATAATGTGCAAAATTTCAGGGCATGTTCAGGGGGTCTTTTTCCGCGCTTACGCAAAAAGATTTGCTACTAAAAAAAATATTTTGGGTTTTGCAAAAAATATGCCAGACGGGTCTGTAGAAGTAGTGGCGGAAGGCACAGAGAAAGATCTTAAACTTTTTGTGAAGCATATAAAACAAGGACCTAAATCGGCAAAGGTTGAAAACATTGATGTTTTTTGGGAAGAACCCCAAAAATTTTTTAACTCTTTTGAATCCAGATGATAGATAAAATACAAATTTTAAAAGAAGAAAAAGACTTTGTGGCTATATATAAACCGGCGGGGCTGGTTGTGCATTCCGACGGCAAAACACGAGAGCCGAGTGTTGTTGATTGGATATTGGAAAACTTCTCGAGGGCCAAGGATGTGGGAGAGCCAATGAAAATAAATGATACTCAATTTATTCAAAGGCCGGGCGTAGTCCACCGCTTGGACAGGGAGACTTCGGGCGTTCTTTTGATAGCTAAAACTGATGAGGGATATAATTTTTTAAAAAAACAATTCAAAGATCGTCTTGTCACAAAAAATTACAAAGCTTTTGTGTATGGAAAGATAAAGGAAGAAAGGGGGAGCGTGTCGAGACCCATAGGCAGAAGCAAAAAAGATTTTAGAAAGTGGTCTGCCAACAACAACACCCGTGGCAAAGAGCGACCGGCGTTGACCGCTTTTAATGTTATAGCCAGAAGTGATGAGGCGACATATATAACAGCTATTCCAAAAACAGGTAGGACTCATCAGATCCGCGTTCATATGAAAACCATTCATCACCCTGTGGTTTGTGATTCGCTTTATGCATCCAAGCAAGAACCACTGCTCGGATTCAAACGGTTGGCTTTGCATGCTCATTCTATTGCATTCAAAGATTCTGGTGGTGAAAAAGTCGTAATCGAATCGCCGTTGCC
>CAZROQ010000137.1:0-1567 GCA_964601755.1 uncultured Candidatus Saccharibacteria bacterium | reverse complement strand
ATCTGATCAGAATGATGAGAAAACATACCACGCAACGCAATCAAGAATTTCTCCATCATATTCTTATTTTGCGTATGCATAGCACCCAAAGAGGCTTTATAAGCCCTCGATTCACCCCTGTATTCCGCCGCCTGGATCTCCGCTCGATGCCGTCTCTCAGACTCATCAGCATACTTAAACTTATAATGCTCCTTTCCAGCCTTGAGATAGTGTATCTTTACCTTGTTCCAAACCAGCTTTTTCAGCATCCAGATGAAACAAATGGCAAAAATCACAACAAATACCTGCATCGCCACAGGCGTATCACCCCACACTCGAAAGATATATTCTTTACCTTGATCGAAAGCATTTTCCAGCATTGCTAATACATTTTCCCACATCACATTCTCCTTTGCCTTATGGTCAAAAAAATCCGATAAATTAAAAAACAATGTCTCTTTTTTTAAAACTAATTAATCCATTTGTCAATACAAGAATATTTGACCCAAAGAAAATAATCCTCAAAATAAAAACAATGAAATTATTTTTATACACAGACGGAGGATCAAGACAAAACCCCGGACCAGCTGCCACAGGAGCAGTGGTAAAAAACGAAAAAGGCGAAATCATAGCAGAATCCACCACCTTTCTCGGAAAAGCCACAAACAACATCGCCGAATACAAAGCCCTGATAGAAGGACTGGCTTTGGCACTGGATTTAAAACCAGAAAAAATCACCTGCTACCTAGACTCGAAACTAGTAGTAGAGCAATCTCTCGGTCACTGGAAAATAAAAGAAACAACCCTTCGCCCTCTTGTAGCCAATATCCAAAAAACCCTCTTAGAAAATCCTAATATAGAATTACATCATATTCCCCGCGAAAAAAACAAAGACGCAGACAGCCTAGTAAACCAAACCCTCGACGCCCACACTACTTAGTCGCCCCAATCCTCCTCTCGGGGTACCTTGAAACATTTCTTGCTTCATATAAATTCAAAAACACCAATCCCAAGTATTGTCATTCCGAGCGAGCCCTGTCTATCACAGATGGACACGGACGAAGACGAGTCCGCCGCGGCGGATGGCAGTTAGTCGTACAGATTATTTTAATTGTAGAGCCTTCAATTATGGACAATAAAAAAATCTACATTCCAGATTTCTCGATTCACTTCGTTCACTCGAAATGACAGCAGCTTCGCTACTGTTCATTCTTACTTAGTCGCCCCAATCCTCCTCTCAATCTCACGCGAAACAAATTCTTTTTCACGCCCATACTTTAGCCGTGATATTTCCTTATACACCTCCGCCGCCATCATATCTTTTTTATACCTAACCAGCCAATCCTCCTCCCACGGCTTCTGCACCTCCATAGAAAAAGGCCTAGACGGCTGAGTATCAATAGATAGTTTTATAGCAGTTTTAAAAGCATCCAAATTGATTAAGTCTTGATCAGAAAAAATTTTACTTAAAATCCAAGGCCAGCCGAGCAGTGTGGTGGTGACGATTAAGGGTGAAAACGCGGGTAATTTTCTCAAAACGCCATTTTCGCTAAAGTTAAAAATTCTTACTGTATTAGAATCAGGGAGG
>CAZROQ010000136.1:0-1625 GCA_964601755.1 uncultured Candidatus Saccharibacteria bacterium | reverse complement strand
TTTTTGCCACTTTTGAGGTCGTGCTTCTCTTTTCCGTTTCCGGCAACTTCGAATTCTATGTGTTTGCCAGTAAGCAACCCCAAAACTTTTTCAAAAGTAGGTTTCAACTGCAAAAAAATTCTTTTATTCCTTGGATAGAAAACGATTTTCCTTGAGTCGTAATTGTCCCTCGCGGATATTGCTCCAACTACTTTTCTTATATCTGATTCTAGTACGTCTTCTTCCTCCTTAGAAATTGCTTCTTCTGAACTCAGATTTAATTTATCTCTTTTGAAGCCTCTTTTTTTCAAGGGCTTTTCAGAAATAGAGATTACCTTGTTTTTGCCTTTCTTTCGTAGCGTGTTATACGTCAGGTCTTCTTGCCCCAAACCAGCAAAAACAGTACTTCTTTTTTGTTTTTTAAAGCGACCTAGGGCCGTCATCTTTTTTGGTTTGATATTCCGCCGGTAATCCTTCAATATATCGATTACGGCACGTTTTAGTTCATCTTTTGTTAGGTCCATTAATCTTTCCATGGCCAATCTCTCGATCAATTCTCTGCATTCATCTCTTGTTTCCTTGCCAACACATTTTTCAAACTCACAGAGTTTCTGGATGTCTTTTGAAACCACGTAAGAATTCCAAAGACGCCAAGCACATTCATCTGAATGTAGAACTCGTTTTGCAGAGTATTCCAAGACGCTTCCAACTGCAGTTTCAATCAGCATCTTCTTGAATTCTTTTTTCGACAATCCCCCTCTCTTCGTGGCAGCGAATAATATTCTCCCTGATTCAAGGAAAACGGTAGAAAGAAGCTCCTTTTCATCTTGTGAGAGTTCACGCCCAACAGCTTTAGTTCCAGTCTTAATAACCTCCTCCAAAACTATTTCATTTAATACGGCTTCGCTGATGCCACCACTTTTAAACGCAAGATATAAACGAGACAACCTATAGCATGTTTCCAAAACAAGAGTTATGTCATCACTAGTTATTTCACCTGAAGAATAGACAAATGAAGTCAGTTTTGCGACGGTTTTCTCATCCGGAGTTTGTTTTTCAAATTCTTTGGTTAAATAACCAACACCAGCTGTTGAATAGTTCATATGGATATGGGTACGCTTTTGTGATCCCATTAACCCCCCTAAAACTTATGGAAAATCACCTTTATAATCACCATATCTAGGAAACGGTTCGGCATATATCAAATCCCAAAAAATGAATATTAAAGACAGTTCATTTCCTAGGAAATAAAATACTTTTATGGCTTAATTTTATATTTGTTTCCAAGCAAAAATCAACAGGTGGGAAAATGGCTGAAACCTTTGGGCGATCTGAAACCGACGCGGAGAGACGAATTATCAGGAGGGAAGACGTGCTGCTTCCCCAATATGCTCCCGCAGAGGTTCTCCACAGGGAGGGGGATCTCAAGGTCATAGCCGAAACACTAAGACCTCTTTTAGAGGGGAAGCCGTGCAAAAACCTTTTCGTCCACGGCCCGTCCGGCACAGGCAAAACGACAACGATAAAATACGCTTTCTCCCAGCTCGGGGAGCACACCTCCCGGGTTCTGCCGGTCTACGTCAACTGCTGGGAGAGCCATACCCAGCTCTCGGTCTATTCCAAAATAGCGGAGGCGGTAGGCCTTG
>CAZROQ010000135.1:0-1631 GCA_964601755.1 uncultured Candidatus Saccharibacteria bacterium | reverse complement strand
TCGGCTTTTTTGACTTTGATCCCGCTGGCCTTTGTCGTTTAGGGCACAAACATTTAGACGCGATAATCCTACCAGATTTCGAATGTATGAGCCTTAACAAGCTAAAAAGCTGGTCACGAGAAGATGTCTATTATCAACAACTACCAAAATATCAATCTTGTTTGGACAAAATGAGCCATTCAACATCAGAAGTATCGGAGTTCGCAACTCTTATGAAACAGTCACAGCTCGCAATCATGCAAGAAAAACTTCTTGCTAAAAGCATCGAACTTATGCAAATAAAAAACGACAATTAAATTCGAAACTTTCGGAGTGACTGGAAAAAAGATACGCTCGGGTTTTGCAGCATTTGGTGTCACCAAAGTTGGCACAAATCGGTCACCGGCAAAAACATGAGGATTTGGAGCTAAGCTCGAAAAGTAAATGGCACGCTCAAGAGGACTCGAACCTCTAACCAGATCTCCGGAGGATCTTGTGATATCCCTTTCACCATGAGCGCGTTTTATGAAGTCCAGTATTATAAGGGTTTGAGAGTTTAGAATGAAATTTTTTCTGGTTTTTACAAAAAGAACTTTCAAAATTTACTCATGAAACTAGGTGCCGCCGTAGCCCTACATTTTCATAAAAATCGAGTGTTGCTCTAAGTGCGAATTTAGTGGCTGACGTAGCCCTCCAGGGGGGGAGGCCGGGGGGTCGAGTCCTCTTGAGCGTGCCATCTTCCCTAAAAGCGAAACTTCAAATCGTTTTTCTATATTCAGCTCATCAATTGATACTCATTTTGTAGTTAGATTCATCGAGTCTTTTTTGACTCACGCAATCCGGTCTGATACATCTTGAATCGATGTCGCTTTGATAAATTGAACATCGTTGTTAAGCGCTTCAAAATGAGCGGTGCCGCATTTGATTTTATCGTTCTCTGTAAGGCGTAAATCTTCCGACAGCAAACTGCTTTTGGTTTCCACCACAAAATACAGTTTTTCTTGCCTATCTTGCTCGATAAGAACCGCCCAGTCAGGGTTATAGGAACCCAAAGGCGTATCGATTTTGAACCAACTTGGCAGTTTGGTGTAAAGCTTCACATCATCGTTTTGTTCCAAACCCGTGGCAAAAGCCGATTCGGTATTTGAATCATAAACAATATGACTATAAACGCTCTTATCGACTTCCATCATATTCTGCTCTAAATAGCCTTTAAGCTCTTCTTCAAGAAATAACTCTTGGGCATAAAAGCTTTGATCACCGATTTTTTGATATTTAATGCCATCGACCAGTGCGTGCATTTTTTTTCGTTGAATGATTTCCAGTACTTTTTCTGTAAATTTTTGCGGATTTTTGGCAAAGTCGTTCACTTTGCCAGATTCCACTAAGATTCTGGCAAGCGTTTTTCGAGTCAGTTGCGTTTTGTTTTGCAGGTAAGTCAAAACGTCTGGCAAAGAGTGATATTGCGCATTATAGGTTTGAGTGTTTTCTTTGATACCTGTTACCCCAACGCCAGCACGATCAATGGTTATTTCAGCTAACCCTGTCTTAAATTTTGGCTTGGAAATTACCATATTCACTTTCATCTCGTGAATGCAGTCAAAGACAAATTTGCTGAGATCGAAATCAACCTGATAGACTGTTTTATATTT
>CAZROQ010000134.1:0-1686 GCA_964601755.1 uncultured Candidatus Saccharibacteria bacterium | reverse complement strand
GATGTCGTGTGAGTCTATGAATTTTCCGTCCGAGGCGTAAATTGTATGCTCGTAAACATTGTTTGCTAATTCTTCAGAAAGGTTTTGTGAGAAGAGCTCGACTTGGGTAATGGGGGGCTTATACGAGATTGGACGGACATAGAATGGACCTTGGGGGTGTATGTCTAATGAAAGAGTATCTCCGTCAAGTTCAACCACATTGAATTTGTATGAGAAATCTGTGGATTCACACACGATAATATCGTGATCGAGAAGTTCGATGAGGGGTGCTTTTTGTGAAGTTGCAATACCTGAAAATGCTACTAAAGCTACGACTAGTAAGACTACCTCTTTTCTCATGCTAAAAAGTGGTTAAATGGATATTTAAGGCTTTGTTTGTGCAGAAATAATTACTTTTTTTGTTTTTTCTTCTCAAGCTCTTCCTTGAGTTTTTCCTTAGCTTTCTCTATTTCGTCTTCGACTTTGTCTAGTTTTTTAATTTCGTCTTCGATGTCTCCACCTGTTTCGGGTGCCTTGAGTAGCTTTGGAGTCGGCATTTTTTTCATTATGTCCATTATTGAAGCTTTTTCAATCTTAAGTACTGATTGTGATTCGTCTTCAATATGCGATTTGAGGATTTCCATGCCTGTAAGAACGCAATTTAAGTTCCATATTCTTTTACCTTCGATGTTTTGGATTACTGCAATGATTTTACGCAGGTCTTCGGAGATACCGCGGTTTCTCATTTCATCTGTAAGGATGCCGGAAAGAGCATCAAGATCGATGTTGGTATTCATGTCTAGCTCTTCAGGAATGGTGTCGTTAAGGGTCTCGAGTAGTTTAACGGATGGCTCGCCGTCTAAGGAAAAGGCTGCGATTTTTTTCTCGGATGGAACGAAGAAATCAATTTGGTGAACGTTTGCTCCGCCCTCGAGGTCAAGAACGAAGAATCCTGCTTCAAGGAATGCGTCTGGATATTTTATCTTAAAGTTCTTGTAAAGTTCTGAGTTTTCAAGTTTTTCAATGTAAGGTTTGATTTTCATTTTCTCTTTTATGCTATGAACTGGATGAGGTAGTTTATAAGTTTTTAGTTAATTTCGTTCGGAAATTTTTTCCTTGAGCTCTTCGATGAATTTTTCTTTCTTGATGCCGAACTGTGGTTTTTTTCCGTGTGCTCTTACCGCGAGAGTTTTGGATTCTTCTTCCTTGTCGCCTATGACTATTATGTAGGGTATCTTTTGCATTTCGGCTTTTCTGACTTTGTCGTTTACTGTTGTTGAACCTATATCGGCGTCAATTCTTATTCCAGGGAGGGCTTCCATTAAATCTTTCACTACTTTGTCTGCGGCTTTTTGGTTTCGGTCGGTGAAAGAAATCACGCGGACTTGTTTTGGTGCGAGCCAGACTGGTAAGTTTCCAGAGGTGTGTTCAAGGAGAATGCCGATGAACCTTTCAAGAGAGCCGAAAATCGCCCTATGCAACATAATTGGTCTTTTCTTTTTATTGTCTTTGTCTATATACTCTAACTCGAAGCGTTCGGGCATTGCGAAGTCGAGTTGTATCGTTCCTAATTGCCATGTGCGGCCGAGTGAATCCTCGAGGTGGTAATCTATCTTTGGTCCGTAGAAAGCACCGTCGCCTTCGTTGAGTTTGTATTTTACTTTTTTCTTTTCGAGTGTTTTTTTCAGGACTGACTCTGCTTTGTCC
>CAZROQ010000133.1:0-1691 GCA_964601755.1 uncultured Candidatus Saccharibacteria bacterium | reverse complement strand
CATACTGGCAATTAAAAGATTATGGAATGGAAAATCAAATCGGATACAATGACAGCTACGAAGATTATATTAATAATCTGAATCTTGTTTGGAAAGAATGTCATCGCGTCTTGAATAACGGATGTCGTTTATGTGTGAATATTGGTGATCAGTTTGCAAGGGCTGTTTATTATGGAAGATATAAAGTGATACCGATCAGAACAGAAATTATCAAGTTTTGTGAGGCGATAGGATTTGATTATATGGGTGCAATTATTTGGCAGAAAAAAACCACGTCCAATACAACTGGCGGTGCTTCATTAATGGGTAGTTATCCAAATCCACGGAATGGAATTATATCGATTGATTATGAATTTATTTTAATCTTTAAGAAGCTTGGCAAACCTGTGCAACCTGATAAACACTTGAAAGAACAATCGAAAATGACCAAGGAAGAATGGAAAACCTGTTTTTCTGGCCACTGGAATTTTAGCGGTGCAAAGCAAGACGGACATATCGCCATGTTTCCGGAGGAACTGCCGAGAAGACTGATTAAAATGTTTTCTTTCGTCGGTGATACAATACTAGACCCTTTTCTTGGCAGCGGGACAACTTCACTTGCCGCGAAAAATTTAAAAAGAAATTCGGAAATATGCGAAATCATTCGGGAAAAAAGAAAAAGTTCTAAACTATGCGAGTAATGCTTATCAACTGACAAGACCGAATAAAGTTGATGCGGTTATGGCATTGATCAGGCAATGTCAACCAAAAGCATTCGAGGAGTGGGAACGGTTTTATTTTGAAAAGCTTACACAAAGAATAAGGACAAAATAAAAATAACCCAAGAAACTTTGGAGGAACTTGGCGAACGCCTCTATGCGAAAATAACTGAAGTTGTGATCCCAGAATGGACAGCTGCATTTGAGGATTTAACATTACAAGACTGTAAAGACTATATTTACCAGGTAACGGTTGTTCGTACTTATGATGGATTTCTGCTTGAGAAATCCGTTATTAATGATGGCCTTGCAAAGTTATTTCCGGAAGTAAAGTTTAAAATCATAAGAAACACAGAAGTTATTGATGAAATAAAGACTTAGATTGAGAGATTGGAATCAGAAAATTCATTTTTATAGAGCTCATTTCAACAATTGTAAAATGAATTATTGTTTAGCAAATAGAAGTTTAAACCATATAAACAAGGGATAGAAATCATTTGAAGAACCGTTTCACGGAGAAAAGACAGTATCATGCGACATATTTTAAATCTTCGGGTGGCGTCTTTTCCCCTGGCGGTGGAGAGGTTACGCGATAGCACTCTCAAGCATATACCCGTGGTGGTTTGTTCTCGGCATTCACCCCGGTCTCTGATTTATTCCGTTTCGCCTGAGGCGCGCAAAGAAGGCGTGTTTGAAGGGCAGCCCCTGACCCAGGCCCTGCAGAATTGCCGCCGGCTTGTTATTTTGCCTCCCGACACCAAACTTTATCAGCAAGCTTCTCAGGAAATTGTTTCCAAACTCAGTGTATTTTCCCCTTTGGTGGAACCCAGGCATTGGGGCCGGTTTTTTATTGATATGACGGGCACGCAGCGTCTTTTCGGCGAAATCCAGGATACAGCGATTCAAATGCGCCGGGCTGTGTCAGATGGTAGAGCCTCGGTGGGTGGGTGGGAAGGGTGGTGAGTTGTACGAGAGGCTACCGTGTGGCGCCGG
>CAZROQ010000132.1:0-1705 GCA_964601755.1 uncultured Candidatus Saccharibacteria bacterium | reverse complement strand
ACCTGTTCCTCACAGAGGTCTCAACTAAAACACATATGCTTGTGTTTTAATTCGTAATTCTTGATTCTTAATTCTTGATTCGTAATTCTATACTCTTGATTCTTGTTTCATTGGTTCTTGAATGAAAATTGAAAATTGTAAATTGAAAATTATTCTCTATGAAAACCTGTTCCTCACAGAGGTCTCAACTAAAACACATATGCTTGTGTTTTAATTCGTAATTCTTGATTCCTAATTCCTAATTCTTAATTCTTGATTCTTAATTCGTAACACTTAATTCCTAATTCCCCGTACCTATGTTTCAGATGGGATGTTATAATAGTCACACTATGGATGAACCTTTCTGGAAAGATAGAAATATTTTTCGGCGTTACTCCCCTGAACCAAACTCGGATCCGGAAAGAGTAACCTTTTTTGCTGAAACCGATTCTCGTAACAAACGGATGCCTTTTGGTATTAAAGCCAAAGATCGGTCTAGACACACATACATAATCGGAAAGACCGGAATGGGCAAATCTACCATTTTGGAAAATATGGCGATTCAGGATATACAAAATGGTGAGGGGTTGTGTTTTATTGATCCGCACGGAAAGACGGCAGACCTTCTTTTAGAGTATGTTCCGGAAGAAAGAGCCAAAGATGTCTTGTATTTTGCTCCTTTCGACACAAACCACCCGATTTCTTTTAATGTTATGGAGGATGTCGGTGAAGATAAGCGTCACCTTGTTGTTAGTGGTCTTTTGTCTGCTTTTAAAAAGATCTGGGGGGAAGATACATTTTCGTCACGAATGGAACATATCTTAGGAAACACCCTGCATGCCTTGATCGAGTATCCAGACGCAACTTTGCTCGGCATAAACCGAATGTACACGGACAAAAAATTTCGCAAGAAAGTTGTCGACAATATTACAGATATTTCGGTAAAAACTTTCTGGGAGCAGGAATTTGCCGGATACACCGACCGTTTCGCTGCCGAGGCAACTCCGGCTATTCAAAATAAGATTGGCCAGTTTACTTCCAACCCTCTGATTAGAAACATCGTTGGTCAACCGCAATCATCTTTTGATCTTCGAAAAATTATGGATGAAGGGAAAATTATGATCGTTAACCTGTCTAAGGGTCGAGTGGGAGAAACAAACGCAAACCTTTTGGGTTCAATGCTGATAACCAAGCTATATTTGGCGGCTATGAGCCGAGCCGATTCCAGAAAAAGTTTTCCTCCTTTCTATCTTTATGTCGATGAGTTTCAATCTTTTGCCAATGAATCCTTTGCCGACATTCTTTCAGAGGCTCGTAAGTATGAACTGTCTTTGACCATAGCCCATCAGTACATCGCCCAAATGACCGAAGAAGTCCGTGATGCTGTTATCGGTAATGTCGGCACTATGATTACATTTAGAATAGGTGGCTATGATGCCGAAATTTTAGAAAAAGAATTTCAACCCCAGTTCACTATTGAGGATATGGTTAATCTGGGTATCTACCAAGTTTATTTAAAGCTTATGATAGACGGCGTTTCTTCACCTCCGTTTTCCGCTTCTACACTACCGCCGATTGATAAGTCTGAAATAACATTTAGAGATCAGATTATAGAAAATTCACGATCGCAATTTGCTCGACCGCGAAAAGAGGTTGAAGCCGAGATTGGTGCATGGCAGGAGCTTACTGAGGGGGGTCAAGATCAAACAAAAAGAAATTCAGGTGA
>CAZROQ010000131.1:0-1753 GCA_964601755.1 uncultured Candidatus Saccharibacteria bacterium | reverse complement strand
AACACACTTGTTCTTGTTTCAAGAATTCATACATTCGGGTTTTGATTCCTAATTCCTAATTCTTAATTCCTGATTCGTAATTCTTAATTCTTGATTCGTAATTCGTATTTCTTTCTCTTTTCTCTAAACACTAAACACTGCAGGTCTTAGTGTTTACTGACTTTTTAAATATAACAGGCCATTTTTGGGCATAGAAGCTTTGTCACAAAGGACTATATTTTTATTTACTTTTATATTAAAATTGTCATATATGAGGAAAGTTGAGTTTGAAGAGGATAATAATATGACATCATTTTCTAGGAAAAAAAAGGAGTCTTTTATTTTGAGGATGGCAATGAAGGTTCCGGGTGTAAAAACCAAAGGGCAGGCAAATATTGTTTTGGTACTGGTTGCCATCATAGCCCTTGTGGCCACATGGTGGGTGATTACAGGAGGTCCCGATGCCAGAAACAATCAGCCCACTTTTATTGAAGACTTAACTTCGGAACAACGAGACCAGCTCCCTCCGGAGATTCTTGAATCCCTACCTTCAAGAGGGGAGTAGAGGCAATTTTTCTATATATAGAAAGGTATAGTATATACTACAGTATATACTATTGCCCCAAAAAAAATTTAGTAAAAAATTCAAGTATGAAAAGAGTGTATTTAGTTCGACACGGTCAAAGCAAAGGGAATATTTCCCCCGAATTTCAAGGTCTTGACTCGCCACTTACCGAAGAAGGAAATGATCAGGCACGCACTTTAGCTCAAAGAGCCACCCGTACATAAGGTCCAGCCCAAGTGTTTCGATATCACCTGTGTCTTCGGCACAGTTTTAAAAGGTGATAATAGATGAATATTTCGTATCCACAGGAAGTATTTTTTTGGGGTATAATTTAGGTATTACGATTCAAAGATTATCTATGATTAAAAAAGCTATAAATACAATCGGTTTGTTGGTGGCAGTGGCAATGGTGGCAAGCCCCTTGTTTGTGGTGGCCCAAGAACCCAATTTTCTCAATGAGCCGGCGCCGGCGCCGGAGCTTGAGTCTTTGCCACAGGAAGAATCTCAAGAAGAGGAATCAGTTGAGAAAGATGTTTCTCAACCGACTTTTTTGAATACCAGATCAACGAATGTTGCCGAAGACGCAACCGACCCTGATGAAGTATCGGACGCCGAGGTCGAGGAACAAAGAGAGAGCGTCAAAGAGCGGGATACCATATCACCCGAGCTCTTGGTTGACTCAGACAGTGACGGCATTATCGACTACGATGAGGTGAATATCTATGGAACTAACCCGAACAATCCAAACACTGCGGGTGGGCAGTTTAATGATGGCGAAAAAGTTGAGCTCGGTCTTGACCCAACCAAAGCCGTGCCAACTGCGGTTGTCTATGATGATCCGGAAGATGAAAAGTTAGGAGAGGTGACCGAAAAATATACGGTAACAGAAGTCGAGGCATCCGAGGTGGATGAAACGACACAAAAAGTGAAAAGGGTCGTTGTTCGCGGACAGGCACAGCCAAAAGCCTTCGTAACCGTGTATGTTTTTTCAACTCCGATCATTGTTACAGTCAAGGCAGACTCTAACGGAGAGTGGCAGTATGAGCTTGAGCAAGAGCTGGAAGATGGCGATCACAAGGTTTATGTTGCCAGTGTTAACAACTCAGGAAAAATCCTTCTTAAGAGCAACGGTTTTCAGTTTACACAAGGTGCGGCAGCGGTTAGTCTTAATACTTCCGGTGTCGCCGAGGCAACCGTTGGCGGAGAGGG
>CAZROQ010000130.1:0-1782 GCA_964601755.1 uncultured Candidatus Saccharibacteria bacterium | reverse complement strand
TTCCGTTAAAACAGGCCAAGTTGAATATAACTGTCCATTATATTTTTTGAAAAAATTAATTACTGGTTGATGATATTTATCATCTTTAGCAAAAAGTGCTACTAATGGTCCAGTATCAATGATCGATTTTATCAAGTAATTTTTCCTTGAGAATTTTTTTATAATTTTTTGAAAGATCCGAACGACCGATTTCATATTTTCCGAAATATTTTGAACCAATCTCATATGGTGTTAATCTTTTTGGGTCTTCTCCCAATCAAGTGGGTGATTTTTTAGTATAAACGCTTAGTTACTCTGTATTTTATCGCATCTTTCTTCTTGCTTTTCTCTCAAATTCCTGACACACTATGGTCATGAAAAAAGTACGTCTTCTTTATGCCTATGCAGTACCTGGATTTCACCCTTTGCGAGCAATTATTGACGATTATTATCCTAAAACACGAGTCGTCCTTCTGCATCGCTATCAAAAAAAAACACCTGCTCCGTCTGTGGACGACATTATTCTACACATTACGATCATAAAATCCGCACAGCACGAGACTTGCCCTGCGGTGATAAGATTGTCTTCATACGTTTTAAGCACTATCGCTTACGCTGTGATTTTTGCGGTAGTTTGAGATTTGAATATTTGTCGTTCTTGGCTAAAAATCCTTTTTACACAAAACGTTTTGCACGGTATGTCGGAAGACAATGTGAGCAACAAACAATAAAGGCGATCGCTGAAGAATTGAACCTTGATTGGAAGACTGTAAAAAATCTGGACAAAGAGTATATGCAAGAAAAGCTCAACCAAGCTCCAGTTGTCCGCCCAACGGTCATAGGCATTGACGAAATTTCGATCAGAAAGGGGCATTCCTATCGCATCGTCGTTAGTGATCTAATGGAGAAACGACCCGTATGGTTTGGCGGTATTGATCGTTCAGAAGAAAGCCTTGACATGTTTTATACATGGTTAGGGCATAAAAAATCAAGGAAAATACGGCTTGTTGTGATGGACATGTGGAGAGCTTTTGAGGCCTCGACTCAAAAAAATATTCAAAATGCTGCCATTATGTATGATAAGTTTCATGTTATCAGGCAACTTGGCGACGCAATGAATGCTGTGCGGAAGAATGAATACCGACGGCTTTCGGAAAAAAGGAGGGCTTTCATCAAGGGACAAAAGTATACACTTCTCTCCCATCGTGAAAATCTGGATTTGAAGGGACGTCAAGGTCTGAAAGAATTGTTCAAAAGGAACAAACGACTCTACAAGGCGTACCTGCTCAAAGAATCATTCGATCGCTTGTGGGATTATACCTATCCCGCAAGTGCAAGAAAGTTTTTTGACAACTGGAAGGCCTCATTGGCCTGGCAACGTTTAAAGCCTTATGAGAAGTTTGCTGAAATGATCGAGCGTCACTGGGATGGCATTGTAGAATATTGTAATCCAGAGAACAGTGATATTAGTTTGGGTTTTGTTGAGGGGCTAAACAACAAAATTCGTGTCCTGCAACGGCGAGCATACGGCATTCGTGATGAAGAGTACCTGCGCCTTAAGGTTCTAACAAGTATGCTCCCACCTATCCGAGATAGTTAAAATACATCCACTAAAAAAGGAGAAGACCCTTTTAATTTTTTTTATTTCTTCAGGTGTTTTGCCACTGATTAGTTTTCCTACAGTATTTTCAACAATAAAATTAACTATAAATTCTGGAGTGTAATATACACCGCCTGCGTGCCTAACTTCTGGCTTTTCTTCTACTTTTGCTTGATGATTTTCTGTTAGCCTAATTTTTGACC
>CAZROQ010000129.1:595-1800 GCA_964601755.1 uncultured Candidatus Saccharibacteria bacterium | reverse complement strand
TGTCCACCTGAAAGCTGGTTTGGGTAGTGGTTGATACGGTCACCGAGTTCGACGAGTTTTAGGAGTTCCTCTGCTTTTTTCTCACGGTCGTATTTATCTTGTCCTTGGAAGAGCATTGGGAGCATGACGTTTTCTTTTGATGTCAAGTTATTAATCAGATTAAATGACTGGAAGATGAAACCAATCTTTTTGCCGCGAATTTGTGCGAGTTCTGACTCTTCAAGATTTTCGATGTCTTTGCCGTCGAGGTAAATCTCGCCGTGCGTTGCCAGGTCGAGAGAGCCGACGAGGTTCATTGCTGTGGATTTTCCGCTGCCTGATGGACCCATAATTGCAACGAAGTCGCCTTTTTCGATAGTCACGGTAATTCCATCGACTGCTTTAACGGTCTCTTCGCCCATCTCGTAATACTTTTTTACATTCTTTAATTCAATAAGCTTATCTGGTGCCATCGGTAATTAAAGTGAATGAGGGTTAAAAAGGTTTGGAAATCTTCGTTAATAGTTTGTACGTTTCTTTTGGATTTTTCGCTTTGGCGATGAATGATCCTGAGTTGAGAATTGTTGCTCCGACTTTAGCGAGTTTTGATACGGTTTTATCGTTTACACCGCCGTCGACTTGGATTTTTACGTTCGGGTGTTTTTTATGGAACGCCTGGATTTTTTTTATTGTAGAGGGTAGGAAACGGGCACCGTTTCTTCCTGGGGGGACGCCCATGAATAGAACGCCAGAAATTTTCTTGAGATGGGGTTCGACTTTTTTTGTTGGTGTTTTTGGATTGAGTGCTATGAAGATTTTGAATTCTTTGGTGATTGATAGAAATTTATTTGGGTCATCGAGCGTTTCGATGTGGACGATTATTTTTTTGAAACCTTTTCTCTTTAGTTCCTTGAGGTAGTTTTCTGGGTTATTTATCATAAGGTGTGCTTCAGCGTTATAGTTTTTGAGCGAGGGTATGTCTTTGAGCGGTAGGGTTTTTTGCGGTATGAATGTGTTGTTCAGAAAGTCGACTTGGATTGTTTTGGTGAATTGTGAGACGGTTTTCAAACGAGAGAGGAATTCTTTTTTGTTTTTGGTGAGGATTGTTGGGATGATTTTCATTCTATCTTCCTCAGTCTGCGTTTGTGTTTTGTTGCGTTTGAGAATTTTGTTTGTAGGAAGAGGTCGACTGCCTTTATAGCTTCGGAGGTTTTGAGGAAGCGAGC
>CAZROQ010000129.1:294-585 GCA_964601755.1 uncultured Candidatus Saccharibacteria bacterium | reverse complement strand
TCTCTTGTTAGCTTTATGACTTTAGTATTAAAATGGTAGAGTGTTGCTGCTCGGATGCCTTTGATTTTATTGGCTGCTAGCGCTTCACCCTGTCCTGAGCCACCGAGTATGATGCCTTTTGCATCTTTTGTTTTTGCGACTTTTTTTGCGCAGGGTTTTATGAAGTCTGGGTAGTCGTCTTTCTCATCGTATTTGTGAGGACCGAAGTCATAGATTGCGTGACCCTTCAAGATTAAATGATCTTTTATTTTTTCCTTTAGTTTGAAGCCCGCGTGATCGCTTGCGAGAAAT
>CAZROQ010000129.1:0-284 GCA_964601755.1 uncultured Candidatus Saccharibacteria bacterium | reverse complement strand
ATTATTTCTGAGTTCATTTTTTATTGAGGGCTTGGGAAGTTATAAAGATTACTAAGCAATCACGCTATCTTTAACTCCTAGTTACAAAGACATAAGTGTTTAGATTCGATAGATTTAAATTACAGAAGATGTTCGAATTTTAGTATGAAAGACTTTCTATTACAGAGGGGGAAATACAAGGACTTAAGTCGGGCGTTTTTTCTTTTTGTACCTTTTTTGGTTTATGCGACTATTATCATGAGGATTATTCTAAATAGCCGATTGGATGGACCTTATTTTTACCT
>CAZROQ010000128.1:0-1893 GCA_964601755.1 uncultured Candidatus Saccharibacteria bacterium | reverse complement strand
TGGGTATTTGCTTGGGAATGCAACTTGCGGTCGTTGAGTTTGCCAGAAATGTATTGGGAGTCAGGGGCGCGACCACGGCGGAGATGGATCCGGATGCGGAAAACCTTGTTATCGACATTATGCCTGAGCAGAAAAAATTACTTGCTGAAGACAAATATGGGAACACAATGCGCCTCGGAGCATATCCGTGTGTTTTGAGAAAGGGGTCTGTCGCAAGAAAGGCTTACGGAAAAGAGGAGATATCCGAAAGACATAGGCATCGATATGAAGTTAACCCCGAATACATAGAAAAGCTGAAAAATGCCGGTCTTGTTTTTTCCGGCAAGTCACCGGACGCGCGGTTGATGGAGATTTGTGAATTACCCAAATCAGAGCACCCGTTTTTCTTGGGAACCCAGTTTCACCCGGAATTTAAAGCCAGACCGCTTGAACCCCACCCTCTTTTTTCGGAGTTTGTGAAGACCGCAAAGTTGAAACACAATTAGCCTATAACACTTTTTTTTAGTTTTCTATTTCAAGAAGAAGTTTAATTAATCTCAAATTTCTGCTATATTCTCACTTATCTAGTGCCCTAGTGTCTTAAAACCCTAGAGCCTTAGAAAATTTGCCGGATCGTCTAATGGCAGGACGCCTGGTTCTGGTCCAGGTAATCTTGGTTCGAGTCCAAGTCCGGCAGCAGTCATGTGAGACAAACTGTGTCTCTTAAAATCGATATATTTAGCAACACATATTTAGAACCGAGTCATGGGCTAGAACTTTTGTATTTTTTGCTAAAAACAGGAAAGTGTTACTTGTTAATGGGTACTCCTTGCTTTTTAATCAAAAAATACTCCTGACCGCTTTGCTTGACCTTATTACTTCATTTTTTTTCGAGACTATTCATACCAAAGGTTTCCTCCAAGATGCCAAAAAGACACGGTGTCAATACCAGAATCAAGAACCGTTTCTATTTTCTTTAAGATGCTGTTTTTATCCTGATAAACATAGTGGTATCTATCAGAGCT
This sequence comes from uncultured Candidatus Saccharibacteria bacterium, assembly GCA_964601755.1. GTDB lineage: Bacteria > Patescibacteriota > Minisyncoccia > Phycocordibacterales > CAZROQ01 > CAZROQ01. The sequence continues at coordinate 889 of CAZROQ010000128.1, read as the reverse complement.
CCAGACCATTTCGTAAGATTCATAATCTCGAATGGCTGATTCAAATCCTTTTATCTCAGAAGCCTGGTTATAAGTTATGATTTCAATATCTTTTTTTAACTTATCTCCTTTATATCCGTAAAGAGGTATTCCCACAGATATTTTACTTGGATGAGGATATCTATCTAATGAAAAACTAATTACTTCTCTCATCCATTTTAAAGGAGCGACGGATTGACCGACACCGTGATCAAACTGATAGTCATACACCATGACAACAATGTAATCAATTGGCAATTTTTCCATATCAGCTAATCGGAATTTATACCATGATTCTTCCACTGTATTCCTTGTGGGGGGAATGTCTACCATCATTTTCTTGCCTTCTCTGTGTAGCATATTTCCCAAACGGTTTATAAACTTTTTGTACAAGAGATAATCATTCGATGTCCAACCACCAAAATCTTCAAAATCGATTTCAACTCCTTCAAAATTTTCTTTGGTGACAAAATTTACCAAAGTTTCAGAGTGTTCTTTGGTTTTTTCATCTTTTTTTAAAAAAGATCGCATATTGACTGAATACGATGAAGAAACTGTTACATATTGTTCCTTAGAGAAAGAAGAAATTATATCTACGGTATCTTTACTATAACCATTGCAACCAAAATTTTCTTCGTTTAGAAACGCCAACTTACCACCGTCTACTACTCTAAAATACTCTGGTTTTACTATATCAATATCGAGATCCACCAGCTCATCGATGGCACTGCAGGCCGGTTCGCCAGGATAGATCCATACCATAGTCTTTTTTAAAACAGCAGGATCATCATTTGTTTTATCAGATTTTTTTTCTAATATGTATTCTTCCTTTAAATTATTCTGAACAACACTCAGGTATAGATAGAAAAGA
>CAZROQ010000127.1:0-1897 GCA_964601755.1 uncultured Candidatus Saccharibacteria bacterium | reverse complement strand
CCCCTTATACTATATGATATTGGTTGATATCAATAATTTGGCTTTTGCCTTACTTACCTTAACTGAAATGATGATTGTGAACAATAAATGTCTGGTATCTGATCTTTGTGTATGTTTTGATTGGCGCTTTTCTGCGCTTTTTTAAGCTTTAAACTCTTTTTAAGGGTTAAATAAAGGTTTGTTGCCCGAAACACCAACTCCCAGCTTCATTGCTTGATTTTATCGTGAGCTCCGATGAGTACTCTCTGTGTCGGGCTGTATTATGCAAGAGTGTCTTTAAATCCTGACCAGACTTTTGTCCAGTTCTTTAAAGGACCCATTTGCATAATTGGCGTATGTGAATATGATTATTTTGCCGGTTTAAAAACCCTTCGCTGAGAACTCAACACCCTTTCTGTTGCACCCTAATCATCATCTCATATCAGTATATTATTCTTAATAAAACCCTGGCGGGTTAACCGAAGCTAACCCGCTGGGGAAAAAGAGGTGATTATGATTTGATGGTGTGAATATTAAACCCAGCAAACGCCTAAGCATTTGCCGGGGAAAAGAGGTGTTTAGACAGCATGAATTTGTGATTTTTGATCTCGGACCAATCCCCGTGACCAACCAGCTTAACTCCTAATGAGTAGTGAGTAGCAACTAGTATATAAATGTTTCGTTTAGTAACTACTAAAGAGTGACTAAAGACAAAACATAAGTATTTAAACACCTTCCAATACCTCAATATATCCGCTCCAGAAGCCCTAAGATGGGTATATAGATCCGCTCCAAAATGTCAAAGATAACAAGAGAAAAATTCAAGACCTATCAAAATGTATTTGATAACTTCACCCTTAGACTTCTTTTTAAGCTTGGTTCGAAAGGTCTTTTTGATGAGTTGCAAAGCCCTGTATCTATCGGTAAAGAGGCAAATATCTTCACAGCCAGCACCAGACAAAAACCAGTCATAATCAAGATCTACCGTCTTGAGACCTGTGACTTCAACCGCATGTATGATTACATAAAATTTGACGCTCGTTACATAAATCTTAAATCTAAGAAACGCGAGATTATCTTCAAATGGTCTCAGCGCGAATTCCGCAACCTTCAGAAAGCAAGGGAAGCAGGCGTCCGCGTTCCGCTTCCGATTCACTGCGACCATCATATAATTATTATGGAGCATATTGGCAAGACCTGCCCTTCGCCCAAACTCAAAGATCAATACCCTGACGATCCAGAAAGATTCCTCAGGCATGTGAAGCTTTACATGAAGAAGATGTGGAAAGCAGGCTTGGTCCATGGAGACCTTAGCGAATTCAACATCCTGAACCTCAACGACCGACCGGTTTTCATCGACTTTAGTCAGGGCACCCTTACCAGTTCACCAAATGCAAAAGAACTGCTTGAAAGGGACTGTAAGAACATGGTGCGTTTCTTCAAGAAATTAGATCTTAAAATCAACAAAAAAGAATTATACGATGAAATATTGAGCTATAAATAGAACAAAGCCGCACACCACTTCACTATCAAAGCCCGGTCTGCTTCCCTCACCGACTTTGGAGACAGAACCAGGCAAAAAACTTCGAGCATTTGACACATAACTTTATTAACAACCCTCAAAGAAAAACAAACATAAACAGAAAAAATGGAATACTCATACGAACTCAAGATACCGAAAGACCGTATAGCTGTACTTATAGGTCCTTCAGGAAAAGTCAAGAAAAATATTGAGGAAGAGACCAACTCAAACATTTTTATCGACTCAAAAGAAGGCGACATCCGCATCTCAGGCAACGACTCATTAGGTCTTTTCTCTGCAAGGGAGATAATCCGGGCTATAGGTCGCGGTTTCTCTCCGGAGATTGCCCTTCTTATCCTGAAATCTGATTATCTTTTCGAACTTCTCACAATAAGC
>CAZROQ010000126.1:0-1933 GCA_964601755.1 uncultured Candidatus Saccharibacteria bacterium | reverse complement strand
AAGATAAAAGGGAAAAGAAGCCAAACCGAAGCGCAGATTCATACCGGAGCCCGGATTCAAACAAAAAAAATATTGATTCCGTTAAGGCGGAACTAATAGATAAAGAAAAAAAGGAGAACCCGTTTTCTTCTCTTCGTGTGGATGAAAAGGGCAAAGTTCAAAAAAAGGATGAAGGTTTTTCTTCTCTTAAGCAAATGGAAAGCTCGCCGAGACCCAAGCGAGGGCAGTCTCCTCGTGATGGCAAGGGGCCGAGCCAAAAAGGGCTTTCGGATCTCAAGAACACACTCTCTTCTGTTTTAAATAAAGACAAAAAACAACCAAACGAAACTTTTGATGAAAAAGCGGAATCTTCTGAACGCTCTAAAGAAAACAGACATCAGAAGAAAGAGAAAGCCAGTGTTAAAAAAGAGGTACCGGAAATACCAAAAAAAGATTTGGAAAATATGCTCAAGGTTGATGAGTAAAAATAATCGTTTTTCCACACCCACAAAAACACTTTTGTTAAAATCTAGACTATGTCCAGATTTTTATTTTTACTGTCGGTTTTATTTTTGATATTTCCGCTCGTCTTGAGGGCGGATAATTTAATAAACATAAATACGGCAAGCGCTCAAAAGCTCCAAGAATTGCCGGGTATCGGTCCGGCTAAATCTGAAAGCATAGTTGATTACCGAAATCAAAACGGACTTTTTCAGGCTAAGGAAGAGATAAAGAAAGTTTCTGGTATAGGCGATAAAACCTACGATGACATAAAAGATTTGATAACGGTTTCCTCTTCAGGTGATGATGGTGCCGACAATCCAGAAACAGATGAAGAAAATAAAGAAAAAGAGAGTGATGATTCTGTTGAGGATAATGACAATAACAATGACAATGATTCACAAGAAAGTTCATCGGGGGGTGGGACTATGAAATACTCTTTGGAACCTGAAGAGCTCGAAGCCTTTATATCCGCCGAACCCTCTAGAGCTACGGTTAATACTCCCATAAAATTTACGAGTAAATCTTTGTACGGAGACAGAGAATCAGTATCTGCAAAAAGAATCTGGTCTATGGGCAACGGTGATGTAATGACAGGTCGTGAGATTGAGTATTCCTATGCAGATGTTGGCAAGTATGTGGTCGTCTTTAGTTCGGAAATGTATGAGCATCAAGATCAGGCGGAGGTTGTGGTTGAGATTGTCAGACCGGAGATAAAAATTACCTCTGTTGTTCCCGGCCCCCGAGGATATGTAGAAATCGAAAATAATGACTCTCGAATACAGGATATATCCAACTGGTATATAGAATCGGGAGTAAACAAATATAAAATACCGAATCATACAAAAATGGCCGGTAAATCAAGAATTAAAGTTTACGCAAAAACTTTAAGTTTTAACCCGCAGGTCGGATTGACCGTATTCCTTAAATATCCCAATGGTAGAAATGCTTGGGTTTATAGGCCGGGGGCGTCTTATGGCTCGTCAAGGGCTTTGCCGGAAAAGGGAAAATCGATTTCTCAGGTGAACCAAAATCAGAACCTTGAATCAAAAGAAGAAATTGATGATGATTTAAGTAAACTTTCAACCTCCACTCAAGTTGCTTCGGTTTCTGCCGGATTGGGTAGTGTAAATACTGATATTTGGCTGTGGGCACTTGTCGGCATAATTGGGCTTGCTATTATTGCAGTGCTTGTCTTTGGTTCTATCTGGGGCGATGGTGTGGTAAAAAACACATCCGAAGGTCGAAAAGAGGACAAGGGGGGCTCGTCTCCGGACGAAGAGGTAAGTGAGTACACAATTATAGAAAACCAATGAAAAAAATATGTATCTGTTCTCTGGCTTACCACCCTTTTATAGGAGGGGCCGAGATTGCGACACACGAAATAGCTTCTCGTTTAGTGGAACGGGGTTATTTGTGCGATGTTGTTACTGCTCGATTCATCAAAAGTTCT
>CAZROQ010000125.1:0-1956 GCA_964601755.1 uncultured Candidatus Saccharibacteria bacterium | reverse complement strand
TTTTTCATACTTAATTTCGTGTGGTTCGCTTCTTGCAAACTCAAACGAAATCCCTTCGAGAGAACCGAGAGAACTTTGAATGTCTTTATAAAAAACTGCTCCGGTAATCGCCAATTCTTCTCGAGCGCCATCGAAAACAAAAGATACAAAATCTCGGGTAGAGCCGAGTGTGCGATAGACGATATCAAGCGAGCCTCTCAAAGTTTCACCGGCGACAAGAGCTCTGTTACCAACGGCACCCACAACATCACCACTCAAAACAAAGACTTCTTCTGAAAGACCGGATACGCCGGCAACCAAATCTTCAGTTGGCTGTTTCAAAGAACCCTCTGTAACACTTGACACAAGACTTGCCATTAAAAGAACGCTCGCAAGAGCCGTGGCTTCTTTAAGTTTTACAGGAGGAAACGCTTTAACAAAACTTTTTAGAGAGCTTCTAAAAAAGAAAGCTCGATCCCCGACCGAATCTGAAACCCGAGAAGAAATACTTAGCACTTCTTCAAACATCTTTGTGAACTGCTTTGAAATTTCTGTCTTGTTGAAAGTAATGTTTTTTTCTTTTTTGGAGACAGTTTCTTTTTCTTTCGTTGAACTTTCGATTACTCCTTTTTTGTGGCCGTTGATTATCTCGCCGTTTCTCAACTCAAACTTTCCGACCTTTCCGTCAGCTTTTATAAACCATGTTCGTCCTATTATTTTTGCTTCAACATCTCCTTTACGACAAAGCTGACCGACATAGTCTTTAGCGTAGCCAGTAATCTCGGCAACTTGTTTAGACGAGATGTACTTATTTCCAGCGGAATCAATGTAATCTTCCATATAGTTTAACTCTTTAATTTTAACCTAAATAAAAACTTTGTTATACCTACAAAAAACACCTTTTTGTGGATATCTCTAATTGCCGAGATTTGGCTTTAAATAACAAAAAAATATTGAAGGGTGGGGGAAGTGCGTCACAACCACCTCGATTCCAAAAGATCTGCACAACTCTGTTCTGTGAAAACCCGATTTGCGATGTGTACTTCGTACTTTTTGCCAGACAAATCGGTTTTGCCAGAGTTTTAATTCTTTGGTTGTTTTTTCATTTTTTAAACACAGAGGGTCACTTTGCCAATCAACAAACTCAAAACCAAGAACACAGACAAAAAATACATTTCTGCCTTGTTTGTGAGCACCTCAAACAAGATTAAAATATTTTAAGTTTTCCAAAAAAAATCCCTCCGACACAAATTATTAAAGACAAAGCCACATCTCGAATCCACGAGATATGGCTTAAATATGGGCTTTGCAAAAAATTATGACTGAAACATAAAAGTAAATATACTTGCCATTGAGTTTAAGACTTCGATTGTTTTTGGACCCAAAAGAAGCTCAAAAAAACCAAGAACAAAAAAGCTTATCAAACCCGGAACCAAAACAATAACTAAAATTATAAAAAGAAATCCGAAACGCTCTAAAGTATACCTAAATCTTTCTTGCATATTTACAGGCAGAAAAGCAAAAAGAACCTTTGAACCATCAAGTGGTGGAATCGGTATCATATTGAAAATCGCTAAAGCCGAGTTTATCAATATGGTCAACCCTAAAAGAGCGACCACTTCGAGGGGTAGCCCCGGAACAAAACGAATTATCAAAGAGAACAAAACGGCAAGCAAAATATTTGAAAGCGGACCGGCGATGGCAACTTTTAACTCTCCCCATTTTTGATCACGAAGGTTGTAAGGATTAAAAGGAACCGGCTTTGCCCAGCCAATAATAAAAGGGGTGTTGAAAAGTACCAACAGACCCGGAACAATAATCGAACCAAACATATCCAAATGTTTTATCGGATTCAATGTTAATCGTCCCGCTGCCTCGGCGGTCATATCTCCCTGAGCATAGGCAGAGTATCCATGAGCAACTTCATGAATGACAACAGAGATGACTAAAATAATGATGGCAAAAATAATTTCCATA
>CAZROQ010000124.1:0-1998 GCA_964601755.1 uncultured Candidatus Saccharibacteria bacterium | reverse complement strand
AGGGATGCAGAACGCGAGGATGGAATACTAAAGGGTCATCTTCTTTCAGGAATTGAGGCGGTGTTCATCGATGAGGCACACTTGTTCCAGGCGTCTCCAAGGGGAGCTCAAGTGACGTGGCTATTAGGGCGTTTGCGCCGCTTGAAATCATATGCAAAAATGAAAGGTTGGACTACAAAAAGTACATTTCAGGTTGTTGCTGCTAGCGCCACAGTCTCCAATCCAAAGCATTTTTCAAATTTTTTTTTGGGAGATAGCAGCGATGTAGTTTTTGTTCCTGGGAGGCGGCATATAGAGGTTGTATCTGGCCCAGATGGTTCTGAATGGAAAAGCATGAACGAACTAAATAGCCTTGATTGTATTTTCAAAAATATAATAATTATACCCGACAAAACCGACCTCAATTCTATTGCCCGATTCATTTGGAATTCCATAAAGGAAGGCGCAACTACTGATATTCGTAAAGTGATTGTCTTTGTTCCTTCAAGAGCTATGTGTGATCTTTTGGCTCTCTGCCTTTCAGATATGTTAAAAACTCATCGAGAAATTTACGTCGGCGCGCATCATGGAAGCTTGGAAAGAGATCTCAGAGAAGAGGCTGAGCGAATATTCTCTTTAAAACGAGACGGTGTTTTGGTAGCTACAACAACGCTTGAGGTTGGAATAGACATCGGAGATGTGGATGTTGTTGCCATTTTGGGCCCCCCACCTGACACTTCCTCGCTGCTTCAACGCATCGGGCGCTCAGGTCGACGAAAAGGATGTGTTCGAATACTACCAATTGTTAACACACAACTTGATGGACGTGCCTTTGCAAGCATGTTGGATTCTGCGCATAGAGGCGCCTTGGACCCCGTACCCATTGCCAGACTATGGTCGGTATTTATCCAGCAAGCGGCAAGTCATGTCGTACAAGCAGGAAGCAAAGGACGATTGATATCAGATTTACTCGAAATGGCCCAAGACGTATGGCCCGAAAATAGTGAACCCGTGACCGCACAAAAAATCCTGGAACACCTTGTTGAAACAGAAGGCTTTGTCAGAAAAGGAAATCGACTATTCTTGGGTGAATCCTGGTCCGATCGATTTGAGAGAGCGGGAGGAGATTTCCATCACAACTTTGAAAGTGGGAATCAGGGCGTGCCGGTAATAAATGCAACCACCGGGGATGTGCTCACCCATGTCACCGAAAAAATGATTGGGACCGATGGTGTTGCCTTTGCAGGGCAGAGATGGGAAGTTGTCAGCGAGACGGGTGAGATTTCAATTAAATCATCCACCCGTGGAAAAAAAAAAGAAAAACCTTTCTTATACGCCACCAAAGCTGCACCTAAAGGCATAATATTTTCTGCTCATGTTCGGAGAGGACTCGGTTTTACTGATGTTGATGCACCCGTTGTTTTTACGAATAGACAACCTTTATGGTTTCATTTTGGGGGATCTGCCTATGAAGCTATTATTCTAAGCATTATACCTGATCTCACGAGAGTAAAAGGACTATTTGGAATAGCGCTGAGAGGAATTGTTACACAAGAAATGATTTCGATCATAAAAGATAAAAAAGCCGTAGTGCTGAATGCTGTATACAACTCGTCAGATACACTTGTTTCATCGATTTCATTGGGCCGATATCATAATTTTCTTCCTCCAGACGTTCGTTCTGCAGTCGTATTTGATGTGTTTGGGGCAAATGCTTTTTTCTATTGGTTATCAACAAGAAAGATATTCATTGTGGGAGAAACCCAAGAGAGTTATAGAAAGATCGTGACCGATTTAGGCCTATAGATTACATGATAACCAATAAATATTTCTTTTTCGCAACAAAGACAGGGCAATAAATTGAATTACAAAAAAATCAGAGATGTTTTGTAGCATTATCATCCGATCTTTTCAATGGCTTATTTTGTTATTTCAATGGAGTTTTCCATAGCCAATTTCACCTGTGTGTCGTATGTCACGATATTTGGTCGTCTCATTCCATGATAATTGAGACTGAAA
>CAZROQ010000123.1:0-2001 GCA_964601755.1 uncultured Candidatus Saccharibacteria bacterium | reverse complement strand
CCGATTTTGATGGCTGCGGATATCTTGATACATGACGCAAACATTGTGCCCGTCGGCAAAGACCAGAAACAGCATGTCGAGATTGCTCGTGATATTGCTCAAAAGTTTAACAACACATTCGGGGAAACATTTGTTCTACCGGAGCCTTTGATAAAAAAGGAGGTACAAACAATACCGGGTATAGACGGTCAAAAAATGAGCAAGAGCTACAACAATGTTATTGCTTTGACCGCCACTCGAGATGAAATAAAAGACGCGGTATATTCTATAAAAACAGACTCAAAAGGTATTGATGAACCCAAAAACACAGAGGGTGATGTTCTCTATAATCTTTTTTCTTTGGTCGCAAATAAAGAGAAGACTCGGGAATTAAAAGAAAAATATGAATCCGGTGGCGTGGGCTACAAAGAGATAAAAGATATGCTTATCGAAGAGGTTGACACTTTTGTTTCTCCAATTCGTGATAAAAGAAAGGAGTTGGCAGAAAATCCTGATAAAGTTTTTGAAATACTTGAAGATAATGCAGATAAAGTGGAAGATGCTATCGAAGATAAAATGAAAGAAGTTAGAACAGCCGTTGGCATTAATTAAAAGAAAATGAAAAGAAGAACTTTTGTTAAGGATTTAAAGGATCATATAGGTGAAGAAGTGCTCCTTCAGGGTTTTGCTGACACCATAAGAGCTCAAAGTAAAATCGCTTTTGTCATACTTAGAGATTTTAGCGGAAAGATTCAAGCCGTTGTTTTAAATGACTGTCCAGATTTTGAAAAAATAAAAGAATTAAGTGAGGAATCAGTTATTGAGATTAAGGGGCTTGTAAAAAAAGAGGAACAAGCGCCCAACGGTTATGAAGTTGAGGTTGGAACTGTCAATATTTTATCTCATGCGTTTCCAGAATTACCAATCCCTGTAAATATAAAAAAGGGTGGTGAAGAAACCAATATAAACACTCGTTTTGATAATAGGTGGATAGATTTAAGGAAGAGCAATAATGCTCAGATGATTAAAGTTTGGAACTCTTTGGAGAAAGGCTTAAGAAGATACTACGACGAAAATGGCTACACTCAGTTTTACTCGCCTTCTTTTATGAGTACCCCCAGTGAATCCGGTGCCGAAGTTTTCGAAGTCAAATACTTTGATAGAAAAGAATACTTGGCTCAATCACCGCAATTTTATAAACAAATGGCTATTGCCTCTGGTTTTGAAAAAGTCTTTTCTTTCGGCCCCGTATTTCGGGCAGAGGAGTCTTTTACAACCAGACACATGACAGAATTTACCGGATGGGACTTTGAGATTGGTTTCATAGAAAGCCATGAAGATGTTATGGCTGAAGAGGAGCAAATGATTATTTCTGCCTTTACCAAACTTTCACAAGATTTACCAGAACTCTTCTCAGATGAAGCGGGAGATAAAAAAATAATTATTCCCGAAGCACCTTTCCCAAAAATTACAATGGACGAAGCCAAGAAAAAACTTGTCAATTCCGGTACTGAAAGTAAAGAACCAAATGACATGTCTCCCGAAGAAGAAAGAGAAATTGCAAAAATAATTAAAAAGGAAACCGGTTCGGATTTTCTTTTTGTTACCGATTATCATAAGTCCGTGAGACCTTTTTACCACATGAGACGAGAAGATAATCCGGAATTAACAAAAAGTGCCGACCTACTCTTTAGAGGTCTTGAAATTACCACACTAGCCCAAAGGGAGCATCGTCCCGAAATTTTAGAGGATCAAGCGAAAGAAAAAGGTATGCCTTTAGACTCTCTCGAGGATTACTTCAGGTTCTTTAAATACGGATGTCCACCCCACGGAGGCGGGGGAATTGGCGCCAATCGTTTGGTTATGAAGGTTGTGGGTTTTGAAAATGTAAAAGAAGCCACCTTCCTCCCAAGAGATGTCAACAGACTAAAACCATAGAAGAAAAATGGATGTAGATAATAAATTTAGTGTAAAAACTACAAATTTTGAAGGTCCTTTGGACCTCCTTCTTTATTTAATCAA
>CAZROQ010000122.1:0-2014 GCA_964601755.1 uncultured Candidatus Saccharibacteria bacterium | reverse complement strand
AAAGCAGCCCGCAATCCCTTACTGCACATAGCCTCGACCGTGTGTGTCTTGAATCTCAAAGACACAATATTTTTTTACGTTCTTTGAGAATGCTGTACAAAAGATGGAAGACTTTGAGAGTCTCAATTATAAGAGGGTAGAGCTTACAAACTGGTGAGTGGCTGTCTCTGAGTTGTAGTTTCAAAGATAAGACCTTCCGCAGACGGCTGTTAGGAGCGGTTTGCAAACCACCTTATGCTGCGGTGCTCGGAAACTGGCATTGTGGTGAACGATAAGGAAAAGCGATTGCTTGACTTTCGCAGGTACGGGTATAGGAGCTGAATAGATTAAACCAGTGGCTGATGTTTCGATAGCATAGAAGATGTCAAAAACAAGGGGTAACGTTTTCCTTTGCGATAGACTGTAACAGGCGACCTGATTTCTGGTTACAGGGCATCCGGGACAAAGCTGGCAGGAACTATACACAGGCTTTTGTATGGAACAAGAGAACTTATCGTTGTTTTGTTAACTGTAACAAGGACTCAAACGTGCAAGGATGGCACGAGACGATAGGGGCGGATCAGCTCGTAGTAGTGATGAAACTGGCGAAAGTCAGGGGAGCGAAGGGGCTGACATGTTTAGTTTTAGAATTTTTCACAACCAAGAAGGGATGACGAATTATTATGAGACAAAATCACAGCCAATTACCAGACTAATGGTATGGCAAGCTTATTGGAAAGTAAGAGCTAATAAGGGAGGTGCTGGCATAGATAAGATGGAATGGACAACGATAGATAAAGATCGTAGTCAGTTACTCTATAAGCTATGGAACAGGCTTTCATCAGGCAGTTATTTTCCTCCACCAGTTAAAGAGGTAAGAATCAAGAAAAAAGATGGAGGTGCAAGAAATTTAGGCATTCCCACAATTCTTGATCGGATTGCACAAGAAGTTGTAAAATCATTTTTAGAACCGATACTTGAACCAAATTTTCACGACAGTTCTTATGGGTATCGGAAAGGCCGTAATTGCCATCAGGCAGTTGAAAAAGCCACACAAAATGCTTTGCAGAATAATTGGGCAATAGACCTTGATATCAAAGGATTTTTCGACAACATTGACCATGATTTATTAATAAAAGCATTACGACATTACTGTAATGATAAATGGGTTTTGATGTATGTGGAAAGATGGCTCAAAGCGGGTATAATGCAAGTTGATGGACATTTTCGCAGTAAACTTAATGGTACTCCACAGGGTGGAGTAATAAGTCCTCTGTTGGCAAATCTGTTCTTACATGTAGCATTGGACAAGTGGATGGAGGAAAACCATCCTGAAAAACCATTTGAGCGGTATGCTGATGATATAATTATACATTGCAAGACAGAGAAACAGGCTTTATATTTAAAGCATTTAATTGAAAAGCGTTTGCTTAGTTGTAAACTGACACTTAACTCAGGAAAAACAAAAATAGTTCATTTTAGAGGAGAAGCGACAAGAAAATACCCACGTTCTTTAGATTTTTTAGGGTTTACCATACGGTTACAGTTGGTTCAGACTAAAGTTGGGTCAAAACTTATGACCACTTCGGTAATCAGTCGCAAATCAAGACAAGCTATTTTGGGGAAGTTTCGCTCCATGCATTTGCATAAGAGACGAGGAAATATTGAGAAATTATCTAAATTACTCACTCCAATAGTTAGAGGGTTGATCAATTATTATTGTAAATTCTGGTCAGGGCACACTTATGACATTTGGCATAGATTAAATGTACGTCTTGCAAAGTGGGTTAGGTGGGAAAAAGACTTTGCTACCAGGAAAGCTATCAGGTATTTAAAGTTGAAATTTAAAGAAAAACCTGATTTATTTCCACACTGGAAATTGGTACATCCGTAGTATTTACTACATTTGTGATTAGACATGAAGAGCCGTATGAATTGAGAGGTTCAAGTACGGTTCTGTGAGAGGGAAAGGGTGAAAGTCCCTTTTCCGACTCGACTATATGGCATAATCGGAATCTGAAACAAAAGAGGTGCT
>CAZROQ010000121.1:0-2053 GCA_964601755.1 uncultured Candidatus Saccharibacteria bacterium | reverse complement strand
ACAACCTTTATTTTACCAATCTTCAATTAACCCTAAATGAAGACTGGCTTTTGGGTATAAACAAAAAAGACTCTTATCTTTGGGCCTTTAAACTTGAAGAGTCTTCTTAAAAAACTAGATTGAGTTGATTGTTGATTCCGAGTATTTAACAACAACCCTCCTTTCTCTACCAAAACCGGAAGATTCAGTGTTTATGTTTGGCTGTTCAGACAAAACACTGTGGACTACCATTCTCTCGTAGGATGTCATTGGGTCCATCTCAATGCTTGTTTTAAAACTTCTGACTCTATCGGCAATAACTAAAGCTTTTTTCCTTATAGATTCAAGAGCGTTCTCTTGGTAATTGTTAACATCAACAGAAAAAGGGGTGTCGATCTCTTTTTTTTCGGCCATCCTTTTAACAATATGATTTAGGGCTTGAAGGTTTTGGCCTTGATTTCCGATTAAAAACTTGGACTCATCACTTTGAATGGATGCTCTAACTCTTCCTTCTGAATCGTTAACAGAAATCTCGTTGTAAGAGATTTTCATATTATCTAAAACTTCTTTTACTAGATTTTTTATTTTCTCATTATTCATCTTGTTTTTCTTTTTGTTCCTTTTCAAAAGGCCGACGAACCTGTTTTCTGATAACAAGCTCTTGTCCTATGGTGAACATATTACTTGTCGTCCAGTAAAGTGCAATGGCACCGGAGATGTTGTAGGCAATAAAAAAGATGACGATCGGAAAAACATACTTCATCTGGATACTCATTGAACGAGCAAGGTCGTCTTTAAAGGAACTTTTGCCGTCTTTTGATTTTGCGGGGATGTTCGGCATTGAGTATCTGATCTGAAAGAAACCGGTAACAGACGCCAGAAACGCCAATAGATAGCTTTTTCCGGCAATGTCAATAACTCCGAGAAGGTGCATATCTATGGTGTTTGGTATTGGTATAAAAGAGTAGAGTAAATCTGTGTCCACGACAGGCAAACCCGACTTCAAGAAAACCCAGTACAAAGCAATAATTATGGGCAGTTGAACTAAAATTAAAACAAAGCCGGAAAAAGGGTTGAGGTCATTTTCCTTGTAAATCCTCATCATTTCCTGAGCTTGTTTTTGTTTATCTTCTTTGTGTTTGTCCTTCAACTCCTGAATTTGAGGCTGAATGGCCTTCATTTTTAATTGCGTACTGACTGACTTTTTGGAAAGAGGAAAGAGTATTAGTTTTATTATTACCGTGAAAATAATCACAGCCACGCCGGCATCGGCCCACACAGGCAAGATGTCCATTAAAAGAATCAAGCCGTTATACAACGGCTGATACAAAACTGTCGTAAAAATCTGTCCAATCATTATCAATGTATTCTATTACTTTTAGTCGGTATCTTCAATAACGAGGTTTAACCTTGATATTTAGGTTAGAAATTTTGCCTTGGATAGAAGTCTTTCAAGATCTTGGCAAAAAAGATTCTTGTCTTCGGTATTTTTCTTAACAAAAACAACCGCTTTTGTGTTTGGTTTTATCTTTTGTATTTCTATTTCAAGACAAGAAAAAACCTGTCTCTTAATTTTATTCCTTTTAAAGGCGCTCGCCGATATTTTTTTGCCAACGGCAACAGCAAATTGTGGGTGGGGGGTTGGGGATGTTAAAAAACGCAAAGAAAGGGTGTCAACAGACACTTGTTTTCCTTTAGAAACAACCTCGCTAAACTCAAATGAGTTTAGTTTATGCTTTTTAGGAAGCATAATAAATTAAACAGATATACTTTTTCTGTTTTTTGCCCTTTTCCTTGAATGGATTTTTCGACCACTGGTTGTTTTTTGCCTAGACAAAAAACCGTGGGTTCTATTCCTTTTTCTCCTTTTTGGTTTTGGTATCGTAAATGACATATTGGTTTATGTATCATACAGAAGGGGAGAAGAAAAGCAAGCGGTTGAACAACCCCGCCCACTCTCGACTCTCTTGGTAACCTCCCAATGTGGCCTGTGGCACTTGCGGATGCTACAACTTTTTTCCCTCGACTACGCTCGGGACAAGCGATTTCCAATTTTCAATTTACAATTTTCAAT
>CAZROQ010000120.1:0-2066 GCA_964601755.1 uncultured Candidatus Saccharibacteria bacterium | reverse complement strand
CAATTAATTTTTCTTCTCTTTACCGTATTGTAACCTAAAACACCTTGGGCAACTAAAAAAGGTACCTGACACCTTTTTTAAAAAAGGTACCTGACACCTTTTTCATTGCATCAACTAAAATAGATGCCGCTGATTGAAACAAGGATGAGTTCCGCCCGTTATATTCTTCAAACTCTTCTCGTAACTCATCTGGATCAATTCTCACAACCTTTCTTCCGTCTTGTTGTAAAATAGAAAGCATACTTTTGGAGAACTCTGTTTTACCAGATCCAGGAGATCCGGCTGTAAAAATGGATATCGGGTGATCGTCGGGATCTATAGTATGAATGTCTGTTATTCGCTTTGCTATCTTCTTTTTATTTTTACGGGCAAAGTCAATTGCCCGTTGTTCGATATCTCTTTTTGACATAAAAACTACGAAAAATTGATTGCAATTAATTTTTCTTCTCTTTACCGTATTGTAACCTAAAACACCTTGGGCAACTACGATGTATTTCAAAATAAATCAAAGTCGCCCTAGAAAAAAGTTCTTTATCTTTTTTCGGTTTAATTCGGAATTGAACCGGTTAAAGGATTAGGAAGAGGTGGTGGAACTTTTATGAAATGTTTATAGGTGAAAATGAAACATTTTTAACGAAAAAAGGTACCTGACACCTTTTTCAGATGTTTTATCGCCACTGGCCTTCTCGGTTGTATACATCCAAAACACCCGTGCGTGGGCCGTTGTCAAAACGGACTCGAGCTTGGGTTTCGCCTATCTCCCACTTGGTTGTTGAGGCAATAAGCATTTCGTATTTTAAAGGTTCAGGAACAACCGCCAAGTAAAACTCAACTGCGTTCTGTGTACGATCATCACTTTGAGCAAGAACACTCTGCTCTGCCTTTTCGCTTGGCGCTCCGTAGGCAAATGATTCACGAATCTTTTCATAATCTCCGCTACGGGCAATCTCGTCGCGTTCAAGCAGTATGCTTGCAATAATCTCTTGTTCTGCTGTGAGGTTTTGGGTTTCCTGTTGCGTTTCAGGATCATTATTTTCTGCACCTTCCACATTTTCTTCAGACAGTGGCTCTGTCGAGGTGGCATTTGTTTTTTCCTCTTCTTTTTTTTCTGAATCTTGATTTACAACTGATGCCGGCTGTTGATTAAACGAAATATATCCAACCAAACCAGTACCGATTAGGGCAATCACGAGAGCAGTTACAAAATAAAAATTTTTGTTCATAGATATTATTTGGAAATTATTCTAATGGCTATAATGGCTAAACTCCATTTAGGGAAAATAATAGCAAGCTCGGCATTACATCGCAACAAAAGAAATTATGGGGAACTGGTTTTTACAAGTCTAAACTACACAAATGACAAGAAAAAAAAGAGTTGGGTATACAAAAACTCCCGCGTAAAGCGGGAGTTTTTGCGTACTCAGCGGAGAATCCGCTAAGCGAGAGATCTTTCAACCTCAGACGGTCAGTCCTTAGATGTTAAGGAAGATGTCGTTGGTGTCAAGATCGTCGATGTTACCAGCAGATATTGCTGTGTAGTTGGTCGACACATCTCCAAGGTAATCAGCGGTTTCAGCGAAGCCTGTGTCATCGCTGTCAGTGAAGAGGATTCGATCAACCTCTACACCGTAGAATCCGGAGGTTGCGCTCTGGTTGTCCAGAGAGATCGTAAGAACGAACTCTTCAGAGTCACCGTCGGTTACCTTCCATGCACCACCTGCAGTCAATGTCTCACCAGTTACATCAAGTGTTGATGCACCGTTACCTGTGTAGGTATCACCGGTGACACTCCACTCGATACCAGCTGAGCTGTTCGTGGTTGAAGCCGTTGTTGATGCGATGTAGATATCTGCACCAAATGCCTCAACATCGAAGGTAAGAACGTAGTTACCTCGTACATCCTGCTTAGTGTCAGAGATGTCCTGAGCTACTGCTGTAATGTCGATGTTTGTAACATTGAAGGCGTTCTCGAAGAGAACATGCGCTTCAGAGACAGCTGAACCTGACTTGTCGGAGTCAGAAAGGTCTTCACCTTCTTCGGCCTCGGCGTCAAAGCTAGAGCTGTC
>CAZROQ010000119.1:0-2119 GCA_964601755.1 uncultured Candidatus Saccharibacteria bacterium | reverse complement strand
AACATCCAATCCCAAGTCCGACAATCAAGGATCTGATCAATGGCGCATGCATATTGCCCGGGCCTTTGACACTGTAATTTAATACGCCGCTCTTTGCCTCTCCCTGGATTTGCGGATATATCAACATCAATATTAAAAATCCGATCATCATCAACGGCAGCATCCATCCCACCGCAGGTTTGGCCGACTGGGTTCGACCGAGATTGTACCCTTTTTTCAAGAACCTCCATGCCCTGGCGGGCACAACAAAGCATGAAACACCAGGGGAATAAAAAGTCATAGCAATTTATCAAATAGTCGGATATTGAATAAGTTTTTTATCACAAAAATACAGGAGATAGAAAGCTATGACTCAGAAAGATGATGCCACATTTATTTCAATTGTTCACAAAGTTTGTTGCGGTTTAGATGTTCATAAAAAAATAATCTCAGCGTGCCTTATTTTTATCGATGAATTTGGCAAAGAGCAGCACGAAATCAGAGAATTTGGTACTTTTACAAATGAATTGTTGGAGCTTCGGGATTGGTTGATAGATAATAATTGCCCAATAGTTGCTATGGAAAGTACGGGTGTTTACTGGAGACCGATTCACAATGTTATTGAAGGTCACCTTGAAGTCATCCTTGTTAATGCACGTCATATTAAGAATGTACCTGGACGAAAAACTGATATCGAAGACAGCAAATGGTTAGCAGGTCTCTTGAAGCACGGTTTACTTCGAGGTAGTTATATCCCAGAAAAGGACGTTCGCCATTGGCGTGAACTGACAAGAATGCGCAGAACATACACCGAAAGTCTTGGTGACTATAAAAGACGCATTCATAAACTGTTTGAAACCGCAAATATAAAAATTGACTCGGTTGTTTCTGACCTCTTTGGCTTAACAGGTCGCAATTTAATGGAACTGCTTTGCGAGCAGGACAGAGAACTGAATATAAAAGATATCCAAGATTGTGCAAAGGGAAAGCTCAAAAAGAAAGTTCCAGAATTATTTCTCAGTATTCAGGGTTTTTTTGAAGATCACCACCGTTTTCAATTGAAAAGTTTGCTCTCAACAATTTCAACAATCGAAGCTCAAATCTCGTCAATCACGGAAAGACTTGATATTTTGATCGCCCCTCACCAGAATTTGGTTGATCGACTGGATGAGATTCCTGGAATCGATAAGATTTCGGCTCAATCGATACTGAGCGAGCTTGGCATCAATCTTGACGAATTTATCACAATGGCGGCTTTAGCGTCATGGGCTGGCCTATGCCCCGGAAATAATGAAAGTGCTGGTAAACGAAAAAGTGGCAAAAGCTCTGTTCGAAACCACCCATTGAAAACAATATTAGTGGAAGTTGCATGGGCAGCTATAAAGAAAAAAGGGTCCTATTATAGAGCCAAATATTATAAACTTAAATCAAGGCGTGGAGCTAAGAAAGCAATTGTTGCAATAGCGCATCGGATATCGAAAGCAATTTTTTGCATCATAAAGAAAGGCGAAAGGTTTAAGGATCCGGGTGAGAGTTACCTTTTTGAAATTGATAAAAAAAAGAATCTGAAAAGGCTTAAGCAACAAGCGAAAATGATGGGTATGGAGTTGGTACCTGCCGCTACTGTTTAAAATCTGTCCTCGCCACAAAATTTTTTAGTTTAGGGTAAGTTTGCCATTTAACAGCAACAGAGGTCGTGGATTAAATGAAGCCTTTGAGCGCGGTAAGAACATGACCGGGTCAGCATCTGCACAACAAATTGTCGGCTCTTTCGAGAGACCACGCATATAAAACTAACATAAAACAGAAGCTGACGACTTGCTGTTATTGTAAAACATTGACTTTGCTTATTGAAATTTTTGACTTTGGAGGATAATTGCTAACTGCCGTTTCCGGTTGGTTAGCTATTATATGACCATAAATTATAGGTAGTTGAATATATATGGGCTGCACCCCAAACACTATAGTTGCGCCTAAACGAGATGGGTGTTACATATAAATAAAAGCAGGTCCCGCACCGCACCCATTGTGCAGAACCGGCTGCTTTGTGCTAAAAATCCAGTCCCAAGTCCCACAATCAAGGATTTGATCAATGGCGCATGCATATTGCCCGGGCCTTTGACACTGTAATTTAATACGC
>CAZROQ010000118.1:898-2148 GCA_964601755.1 uncultured Candidatus Saccharibacteria bacterium | reverse complement strand
TGTGGCAGGAAGAGGTTGACAAGAAGGCAGAAATCGAAAAACAGATAGGTGAAATCAAGAGTAAGATAACGCATCTGGATGCGGTTATCGAAACTCAAAGCACAAACCTGACTGAAAAACAGGAAGGTCTGGAACGGCTGAAAAAGGAACATGCAACCGCAATGGAGGAGCGGAAGAAATTATATGGTGATAAAGAGCCTGATAATGAAGAAGACCGCCTGAATAAGATTGTTGCAGGTGCTGAGGAAGAGGAAAAGAACGCTATAAGCCTGAACACTGAGTTGCAACAGAAACTGATGACTGCGAAAACGAATGTCGATTCTCTGAAAAAACGTATCGAGCAAAGAGAACCGGATCTGGATAAAGCGGAAACAGATTTCACATCAGCACTGAAACCGGCTGGTTTTTCAGATGAAGAACAGTTTTTTAAAGCCAGACTGTCAAATGAGGCGAGAGAGGCGTTATCTGCCAGAGCAAAACAACTAGACAACGCACAAACGGAACTCAAGGCCAAACACAAAGACCGGGAAACGCGTTTGACTACAGAGACAGCCAAAAAGGTTACCGATAAATCTCTTGAGGAGCTGGAACCGCTGTTCAAGGAGTATGAAGAATCCTTTAAAGAGCTACGCGATACTATTGCCGGTCTCAAACATAAACTGAACGAGAATACAGCAGCCAAAGAACGGATAAAGGCAAAACAAGCTACTATCGAAGCTCAGAAAAGAGAATGCCATCGCTGGGATAAGTTGCATGGGCTTATCGGTTCGGCAGATGGCAAAAAGTATCGCAATTTTGCTCAAGGGCTGACCTTTGAATTGATGGTTTCACACGCCAACCGCCAGTTGGAAAAGATGACCGACCGCTACCTGCTTATTCGGGATAACGAGCAACCATTGGAGTTGAATGTTGTGGACAACTACCAGGCAGGTGAAATCAGATCGACCAAGAACCTGTCCGGGGGAGAAAGCTTTGTCGTTAGCCTTACACTGGCATTGGGGCTCTCGAAAATGGCCAGCCGCAAAGTTCGAGTGGATTCCCTGTTACTTGATGAGGGATTTGGCAGTTTGGATGAAGAGGCACTTGACACCGCTTTGGAAACACTTGCAGGATTGCAACAAGATGGGAAATTGATTGGGATTATATCTCATGTCTCAGCCCTAAAAGAACGTATTGGCACTCAGATATCAATTTCACCACTGTCTGGTGGAAAAAGTACCATCACTGGGCCAGGGTGTAAATTAATTGAA
>CAZROQ010000118.1:0-888 GCA_964601755.1 uncultured Candidatus Saccharibacteria bacterium | reverse complement strand
GCCGTTTTAGACAATATTTAAAAACTTGAGGTGAACTTGGGTTAAAAAATGTTTAATACATCTGGAAGAATATTGACGCATTAACGAATGTTGGGATCGATTTGCAGGAAGAATATTTATCAGCGAAAAGGCTATTTTAAAATGTTACTGATAAATTTGTATGGTTCGGCATTTGTGGCAACCCGCTTGATGCATTCTGCCACACTCTTGCCGAGGAGAGGATGTAGCCCTCCGGCTTGAAATGAACACCGTCCGGGAGCAGCAGACTGTCGCGACCAGCTGAGATAATGACACTGAAAAGATCGTTGACGATAATGCCCATTTCTCTGGCAATGTTCCTTGCGACGTCATTGTAGATGATCACGTCTGTTTCAAAACGATCAAAAGGCTTGTTTTTATGATGCCAATTTTGATTGACAGGTGTGGTCAGAGCCCATATTATCGTTGCTCCGGTTTCGCTGGTCAGCCGGGACAAGATGGAGCGCACAGTATCCGCATACCGGTCCAGGGCAACAGCAGGTGCACCCTTTCCCAAGTCTTTTTTCAGATCGTGCAGACCGCAATTAACATGGAGTATATCCGGAGTACGCGTGATCGCCCACGCATTCAAATGGGTAAGAATGTTCTCACTTGTTCCTCCATTTTGCTCGGGCCCCCACACGCGGGCCCAATCCGAGAGTTCTCTGCGCACAGTTTCTTCATATCCCATACGGATTGAGTCTCCGATAAGCACCACTTTATTTATGTATGTTCGTTCTATTGTTCAACTCTAAGTGTATCAACTATCATCCGCTCAAATCACTATAAAAAATCATTTGTCATTCTTTTTTTAGTTACTTTTTTTATTCACCTTTCTCCTCCTGTTCCACCAGGCATGAATAGTCAAAT
>CAZROQ010000117.1:0-2158 GCA_964601755.1 uncultured Candidatus Saccharibacteria bacterium | reverse complement strand
GCCCCATTCATCGACTTGAACTGGCCAGATATTTTCTGATGAACCTTTACCATCCTAATATCTCTCTCGGCCTGGTTGTTGGTGAAGGGAACATCTTTGTTTTTCATGAACAGAAGAACTTGATCCTCATATTTTTGAAGACGATCAAGCAAGTTCCTTTCCTTCGTTTCGTAGGTTTGACACCTAAGAAGGTATAAAATGCCTTCATTCTGCAAATAGAGCGATTTTAAGTTTTAAAAAGGCTTAGGCCGGACCCACAAATTGAACTAATGGGTTTGACTGATAGACAACTTTGTCAGGGATATCGAGCTTTAAACTGGTAAACATCTTTTTTGCATTCTTTTTGAGCTCAGTTAAGATATGCATTTCTTCGTCTTTGACTTTCATCTCAACGACTGAATACTGTTTTAGTTCATCAAGACAGTCTGGGTAGGATACTTTTTCTTTATATTTTGCCTTTAGCTTTATTCTCATCAGTCGCCTCATAATTAGCGCTAAAAAACAAATAAATACATGAGAGCGGATTCGATCGTCGGTATAGTGATAAATTGGCCCTAATTTTAACTCACTTTTTAGTTGCTTAAAACCCTGCTCAATTTGCCAGAGGCTGCGGTAAGCTTCCACTACTTGAGGCGGAGACATCATAGCATTTGAAGTTAAAACAAAAACCCCATCGAACTCTTTATCCTGAGCGACTTTTTTATCATTAATTTGGGGCGCACTGCCCTCAACATCATCAAGGTACTTCAAGTATGTTGGACTCTCTAAAAGATTTTTAATCTTTCCGGATTTTAATTTTTCTCGAAGCCTCTCGAGTATACGTTCTCTAAACTCAGCATCTAGCTTCGCCCGTTCCTCATTATAATAAAAAAGTAACCGCTTCCCTTTGTATTCAACTTCTTTATATTGGAGATCACTGTTTCGAAGCTTTTTTAAGTTCACCTTGCTAAATACTTCAGGTCGATCTTTTTTGGAGATCGTTCGCATGCGATAACCCAAAACATATTCCTGGCCTAGCTTATCTAGTAGTCCCATGTTTTTAAATGATATCATCCCTCGGTCGCCAACAAAGATAATTCTCTCAATGCCATATTTATCAACTGCTTTATTAATAATATCTTCAAAGCAGTGAACATCGCTGCTATTTCCGGGGTAAGTCTCATGTCCTAGTGGAATCCCTTCTTGACTCATTAAAACGCCGACTACTATTTGCTTCAGATCACCTCGCCTTGCCTTAGAAAAACCATAGTCAAGAAGCTCACTATTTTCTTTGGGGTCGTCACCATAATAAACTAGGCTCGTAGTATCGAATAATGCCATCGTTACTTTCCCGCGATGCTGCTTAACCATTTCAGTGAAAATACCTTTTTCAATTTCTTCTTTATGCTCGATTAAGTGGTCCATAGCTCGATAATACTGGTGTGACTCAAATTTAGTGATGCCATATACTGTTTCTTGAAAGATGCTCATTCTTCTTTTACTGGAAGGCGCGACAAGGCGGTTTAGTACTAAGTTAAATACTGCTTTTTCTAAGTCATAAAAAGTTGCAACTTGATCAAATGAGTTTTTTAAAACTTTTTCAAGTCCTACCTTTTTCCAAAGCTCCTTAAATACGAGTAGAGGACCGTATTGCTTTGTACATAAGGGATTAATGTCTTTTGTTGGGTTGAGTTCTTGAACATCAGTGGCCGCTGGTAGTAGTGCACGTAAAAGTTTATTGACTCTTTCAACTGCATCTCCATTATCAATTCTGCCAAAGCTTAGAACTGTTTTTTTGCGAACGTATTTTCCCTCTCGAATGGACTCCACGAGTTGTAAATAGACTCGATCAGGGTGCTGTTTATATTTTTTGTACTTGAGATACATAGAGATTAGAGAATCATAAAAAAATCTCTTTGGGAAGGCCCTGTATTGAAAAAGTTAGCCTGGCCCCCACATTATTTTTATTTGCAAAGCCAAGAGATAGTACTGAAGGGGGTTTAGACGTTTTTTAATTTGGACGGTGTCAAACCTACGTTTGATCACTACTTTATGCACGATTGTCCACGGGACGACGAACGAGCTTATAATCCTCAAAGAACTAAACAAAGGCTATTGAGTATGACCACTTTAAAAGTGCTTGTTGTTGATGATGAAAAGGAAATTGTGGACGCTATGA
>CAZROQ010000116.1:0-2180 GCA_964601755.1 uncultured Candidatus Saccharibacteria bacterium | reverse complement strand
TTGGGTTCACATCAGTTGCACCTGTGTATATGAGACTGCTTGCAACATGCAAACAGATTATTGTAAAGATCAAAATTCTCGGCAACCCTAACAAAAACAATTCGTTTTGTCAAGTATTTTTGAACACTTTGGACTTCGATGGGGTCTAAGGCAGTTTCTTAGGTTTGCACAAGTCTGACTTGTGCAAATCTTGCTGGTTTTTTAAAACCTAAACAGAGTGGCAGGGGAGCAAGAGGCTTAAAAATGTCCTTTAGAAATGTCCTTTTGTTTCCATAACCGACCTATGCGAGCGAAATGGAAGACGAAGCGAAGCGAGCCTGCCTGCCGGTAGGTTCTTGGCGCTGGGGAATATATATTGCCAGCGTTGTTAATTGGTCAAAATAAGCAAAAGAAATTTGTCCGCATATTTTTGTCTTTTATCCGGACTAAATACTAAAATGTGCAACATCGGATGTTGCACATTTTTGAGTCTGAGTATTATGTGAAGAAATTAACAAGAGAGTCGAGAATGGGTGGGGTTATTCAAATAGTTGTATTTTGAATAAATGTGTGCTATCTTAGCGCTTATGTTAACCAAGAAAAAGAAAGAAAACGCCATAAAAAAGACCAGAACACACGACACAGATACTGGATCACCGGAGGTGCAGGTTTCGATTTTAAGCAAAAGGATTGAAGAGCTTTCCTCACACCTAAAGAAAAACCCCAAAGATATTCATTCAAGAAGGGGGCTTTTGCAAATGGTGGCTGACAGACAAAAACATATGAAATACCTGAAGAAAAAAGATCCAAAACGCTACGAAAAGTTGGCGAAAACTCTTGGGCTAAAGAAGAAAAGTTAAAGATACTCAGCACTATTATTTCCCAAAAAAATCACAATACTCCCACACAAGCTGTGGGGGCGGTTTTTTTTGTTGTAGACAGAAAAACGAGTGGAAAAAATGAAACAAAAATCAAGAGTATGAAATTACGAATCCAGAATCAAGAATTACGAATTAAGAATTATGAATTAAGAATTATGAATCAAGAATTAAGAATTACGAATCAAAACCCGAATGAATATTTGAAACGAAAGTAAGTATTTTTTACTTGAAACATTGAAGTTTGAAAATTCAATGAAAATTGAAAATTAAAAAATATTCTCCGCTCGGGTCGATAATAAAATTATCAATCTTTTGGAGATTAGTTAAATTGGTGTAATAATAAACATTGGTCGTTTTAATAATTTTAGCTTTAAGCTAATAACACTTAATTTTTATGCCTGTAATTAAACATAAACAACAAAGAGTGGGGGTCTTTATAGATGCCCAAAATCTTTATCATAGCGCTAAAAATCTGTATAAAGGTCGAGTAAACTTTGGGAATGTCTTAAAAGATGTCGTTGCCAACCGTGTTCTCATTCGTGCGGTTACATATGCAATAACAACCGAAAGTGGTGAGGAATCTAACTTTTTAGGTGCTATGGAGCGCCTTGGGATTGAAAACAGAACAAAAGACCTGCAAGTTTTTGCGGGGGGCGCCAAAAAAGCCGACTGGGATGTGGGTATCGCCGTTGAAGCAATCGCCCTTGCGCCAAAGCTAGACGCTGTTGTTTTGGTATCCGGAGATGGGGATTTTATTCCTTTAATACAGTATCTAAAACTCAATCAAGGATGCCAAGTTGAGGTGGCTTCATTTGGAAAGTCTTCATCAAGTAAACTCATAGAAGCTTCCGATGATTTCATTGATTTGGACGAAAACCCGCGAAGATATGTTATAAACCACGGTAAATATCGATAAAAACAAAAAATCCTCACCATCGGTACTGATGGTGGGGATTTTGTGTCGTGCTTTATCCTTAGCTAATCAATTCAAGAACATCTTCAGGCACAATGTCCTCAAAGGGAGCTTCATTTCTGGGCTGAAACCTGATTTTAACGCCCACAACTCTTCCGCACCGGCCTTGGCGCCTGTCTGTGCAGTAATCAAACCCGAGTACCTGACCGCGCGTTCCTTTCCTTATGTAGCGACCGTTGTTGTGATTGGTTTTCAAGCGAACAAGCGCACCCTGATTCATAAAGGACTCCCAATAGACTGTCTGAAAGAATTTTCTGATATGAAAATACCAAAAACAAGCCGGGCGCACAAGTCTGCGTGACATTTTGAATGCCACAGCAATTTCCTTTTTTCCTCGACACGCTCGG
>CAZROQ010000115.1:0-2202 GCA_964601755.1 uncultured Candidatus Saccharibacteria bacterium | reverse complement strand
GCTATCTGGGAGGAAATGCCTAGGAAAATCCTAGGTGGGTACTCGCAATAGAATTGGTCAGAACTTTTTATGACTAGCAACTTTCGTGGCACATCATGTCCAAGCTCATCACAACACTACTATCTAGAGCTCCCTTTTATATTGTTTACGATCTAGACAATGACCCCAAATAACCCTATCTACAGTATACGCTTCGACACTTTTAGCACAAGACATCAGAGAGTCGCCAAAACATTTCTGGACAAGTCGTCAAAAAAGATTTCTCTCTAAGGCTAAAACTGGGCAGATTTACAAAAGCGCTTTCAGAACAACCAAAAAATGCCCGAGCAGGGGCATTTCTTGGTTAACAAATTAATTTTTGTGAAATGATTATTCAAGAATTCCGTTTAAATCAACATCGTAAAGAATTTTTTCCTGAACAATTTTGTAGTTCATAAGTTCCCCTTTGTTAAACCACAAATCAATTTCGCCATTGGCCTCATCAACAGAACCCGAGGCATGGATTATGTTTCTAATGGCTCTGCCATCCGCGTCTGACATCCCATAGGAATCAACAACATAATCACCCCTTATGGTTCCAACATCAGAAGAAAGCGGTTCGGTGCCTCCGGTAACTTTTCTGACAATCTCAACAGCATGCGCTCCTTCCCAAACCATAGCGACAACAGGTCCACTTGTGATATATTTTTTTAACTTTTGAATGATTCTGTCTCCAACCTCTACCGGATCCGTTGAGGGAGGTGTTTCGCCTTTCTTTTCATAGTTGGCAATGGCTTTTTGACCAACATTCTTTTTCCATTCCGGATCAAGGAGATAGTGTTTTTCAACAAGCTCCTCGGTTGGCAAAAGCATCTTGGCCCCAACCATCTTAAGACCTATTTTTTCATAACGAGAAACAACCTCGCCGATAAGAGACCTCTGGACTCCGTCCGGCTTAATGATAACAAGCGTTCTTTCTTTACTCGGGTGCATAAATTAATTACTCTTTATTAGTATTAAAATCTTTGTGAAAACAATAGTGGGCAGAGTATATCATTATTTACTCCCGAGTTAAAACCAAAGGCCCGGAATCAGTAATGGCAACTGTGTGCTCAAAATGAGCGGACATTGATCCGTCAAAAGAAGAAATCGTATAATCATCACTGGAAAATTTAACATCACCGGACGGACTGTCTATAAGCATCGGTTCTATGGCTATGACTAATCCCGAGATCAGCTCGTCACCTTCACCTTTTGAGCCTGTATTTGGAATAAACGGATCCTCGTGGACCTCAAAACCAACCCCATGGCCCGCCAAACCCTCCGCCAAGGAAAAGCCCTCTCCTCGTACATACTCCTCAATGGAATGTCCGATATCGCCGACAAAACCGCCGGGGCGTGCCGACTTTATGCCCAAATCGAGAGCTCTTTTTGTCGCCTCTAAAAGTTTTTTATTCCTAGATGATATTTCTCCAACACCGAAAGTTATAGCCATATCGGTTATTAAACCTCCATATTTTAAACCGCCGTCAATGGTTACCAAATCTCCCTCTTCAAAAAAAATAGGGCTTTCGTTTGGAATACCATGAACAATAACATCGTTTACTGAAACACATACTCGCGCCGGAAAAGCCCTCTTAACACCTTTGGGTTGGTATCCAAAAAATGCCGGTTCTCCACCAGAACTGTCAAACAATTCTTTTGATTTCTCTTCTATTTGCTTCGTGTTGTTTTCGGGCAAAACCAAAAAGGACAGCTCTTTGATTATGGACGCCAACCTTTTACCTCCCTCGCGAAGTGTCTCAATTTCTTTTTCAGTCTTAAGTTTAATCATTAAGCAAAGCTTTAACTATTTCAGAATGAACGCCCTCGATTGTTTGCTCGCCGTTTATGGTCAGAAAGTTATAGTCGGGATTATCTTGGAAAAATTTTACTGTCGGCAAAACATTTTCTTCATACCAATCAAGTCGTTCTTCTATGTCATCTAGGTTATCATCAGACCTG
Source organism: uncultured Candidatus Saccharibacteria bacterium (assembly GCA_964601755.1). GTDB lineage: Bacteria > Patescibacteriota > Minisyncoccia > Phycocordibacterales > CAZROQ01 > CAZROQ01. Next base: position 219 of record CAZROQ010000115.1, on the reverse strand, counting down.
CCTCGGCTAAGGAGTTTTTCTTTTGCCCAGTCTCTGGAAACATCAACCAAAACAACGGAAGGCTTTTTAAGATCGTAAAACTTAAAAGCCGAATCCAACACCGGCGCCTCATGAGATCTTCTTGCCAAACCATCGAGAACAAGATGCTCCTCCCCTGTGTAGTTTTCGATAAAAAAGTTTGTCCATGCAGCGGACGTAACAGATGATGGCTTGCTGGCC
>CAZROQ010000114.1:0-2203 GCA_964601755.1 uncultured Candidatus Saccharibacteria bacterium | reverse complement strand
AATATCTCTGATGGAGAGCTTTACTTTCCGTTGCCGTGGAATGATGAACAGCGAGAAATAGCAAATAAAATAGAGGCTCGATATGGCGTTGTTGTGCAGGGGCCTCCAGGAACGGGGAAAAGTCACACTATCGCCAATCTACTCTCACGCTTTTTGGCTCAAGGGAAATCTGTTTTGGTAACTTCACAAACAGGAAAAGCTCTTGAGGTGTTAAAAGACAAGATCCCGCCAGAAATAAAGGATTTGGTTGTTTCTCAGGTAAATAGTGATTCACGTCAAGACGATTTGCAATCTGCCGTTACCACCATAAATGCAAATCTTGATGATACAACTAAATTTACTCAAAAAAAGATTGAGAATATTAAAGAACAACTCAAGGAGATTAGAAAAGAGAAAGCCGCATTACTTTCAAGAATCAAAAAGTGGGTACTTCTAGATATTGAAGAATCATTGACTATTGCTGGTGGCCACCTTAGTCCAACAGAGGCCGCAAAAGAACTTTCAGCAGGAAGAAAGGAGGGTCAGCTTTGGCTGAAAGACAGCATATTGAAAGATACAGAATTAAATTTTTCTGAAGATGACATTCGGTCCATTTCAGACCTACTCGCCTCTCTCAATGTGAACGAAAGAAGCTATTTTGAACAGTGGTTGCCAGATCTAAATCATCTTCCATCTATAGAAGAAGCAGAAAAATTCTTTGAGCGGTATGCTGAAGTGTTTGAACTTCAGAAAAAATGGGAACGATTTTTGAGCCAGAAAAAACCTAAAAAAGATCTTGATTTTCAGGAAGAGGATGTCAGGCAAATTCTCAAAAAAGCCAAAGAGACAAAATCTGTTTTGAACTCTATGGATAAGAAATGGGAGGAGAAATTATTCACTCTTGTTTTGGAAAATAAGGAAGAAAAGAATAAATGGAAAGATGGGGTTCTGCCACAGCTAGAACAAAGAGTAAAAAAGATGCGACAGTTGCAGAATGCTCTTAGTGGACATGAGGTGAAACACAACACAAGCTATACCATCAAAGAATTGTTAAAGATTGTTAACGATATTGAAAAGAAATTAGAAGGAAAAACATCACTTGGGATGATCCAAAAAATTATTTTGCCAAAGCAGGCAAAGGAAATCTTGCACAGCTTTACGGTGGCCCCAGATGATGTAAACGAACAAGAAGGAATAACTCTTTTAAAGAAACAACTTGAGTATGAACAAACGATTGAGCAAGTGCGGGTTTTATGGAATCAAGCATTTGAACAGTCGGCTATTTCTGATTTTGAAAAACTGGATGACCCGTTTGTGTTACATCGATTTGACGACAGGTTAAAGGGTATGGCGAGAATTTTAAACTTTGAGGATAACTTCCGCGAAGTACAACAATTTACAGAGAAAAATCCGATATTTTCTGAAATGGTTTATACCGATAAACGGTCAGTTGGGAAATTAACATCTTTACTCGAAGCTCTACTAGCGAGCTTTGAAATAAAAGAATACGAACGGACATTTTCGAATTGGAAAGAAGAATTAGAAACAGAAAATGGCCACGCCATCATTTCTTCCATCTGTCTTGCTATTGATAATCGTGATGTCGATACATTGAGAGATTTGTACGCACAACTTACCAATTTGCAGGATAAGAAAAAACAGTCAGAAAAGTTGCAGGAACTGCAAAAAAAGATTTCTCGGTTTGCCCCGAAGCTATATAGAGAAATACAGGAGGAAGTGGATAGAAGTGGAAAATATCGCATACCAGGTGACTTAGAAAAAGCTTGGCGTCTTGCACGCATATCAAGCTGGTTGGAAGAAATTCATTCGGATAAAAGCGTTTCCGAGCTTCAGGAAGATTTGGAGCGTGTAGAGAATAAGGAAAGAGATAAAGAGTCCGAACTTATAGCAACAGCAGCGTGGAAAAACCAAAAAGAAAAGGTTACCCGTGCCCAGAGACAAGCGTTAGCAGCCTACGCTAAAAGCGTAAAGAAAATCGGGAAAGGCACTGGAAAGTATGCACCTCATTGGCGCAAGGAGGCACAAAAAGCACTACAAGAGGCAAAGGACGCCGTCCCAATATGGATTATGCCTCTTAGTAGAGTTTTGCACATGTTTTCTGAACCTAAGGCGGGAATGTTTGATGTGGTAATTTTTGATGAATCAAGTCAGGTCGATGTGCGCGGGACCAAGGGCCGGCGTGAGCCGATCTTCGAATACGCCG
>CAZROQ010000113.1:789-2209 GCA_964601755.1 uncultured Candidatus Saccharibacteria bacterium | reverse complement strand
TTCAATGGCGCCATGCCCGTATTTCAACATCCTGAAGATGATTATTCTAGTTTTCGATTATTTACAAGCCAATTAGTGGTAAATGGCAATGTTAAGCAAAAAGAAATCGTCAGGGCATTTAATGTCAGCGATATAAGCGTAAAGCGCTGGGTAAAAAAATACCGTGAACAAGGAGCAGAGGCTTTTTTTTATTAAAGAAGCAACGCCAGCCCCGAGTACTTACATCCGAAGTCATTTCAAAAATACATTATTACTTAGAGTTGGGCAATGGCATAGAGCAGATTTGCAATTTACTTGACCTAAAAATTGATACAGTTAAAAAGGCCATTAGAGACGGCCGTATACTTATTCCGGAAAAAGAACCCCAACAAGACACTGGATTAACAAAGAGTGAAAGAAATATTATTGACAATGATCAGGCAATGGGCAAAGCCTGTTGCAATACAATAGAGAGGGCATTGTCAATAAAAACAGGAGCAAGCTGTCCAATAACATTTAACAATCAAACCGATTTACAACATGCAGGTGTTTTGATTTCCCTGCCTGCACTGATAACCCAAGGTTTACTAAGGTATGAAAACGATTTTGCTCTTGATGGTGTATATTATCCAACAAGTAGTATTTTTTTATCGTTGGCCATGTTGTCATTGTTACGAATCAAAACATTAGCCGGAACAGGAAGTTTGCCCGCAGGAGAACTTGGCAAAACCATCGGGCTTGACAGGATTCCTGAAGTAAAAACATTAAGGGGTCGCATAATTGATTTTTGCCTATATACTGATATTGATAAATGGCGGTTTAGCTTAAGCAAAGACTGGATGGCAGACAACCCTGAGTTGAGCGCAGTTTTATATTTAGACGGTCACATCAATTTGTACTATGGAAATCAAACAACTCCGCCCAAACGGTTTGTCAGTAGGATGCGGCTATGCTTAAGTGGCACCACCGATTATTGGGTAAATGATGCCATAGGCCAGCCATTCTTTGTAATCAATAAAACAATTACTTCAGGTTTGATATCGGCCATTAATGACGATTTATTAGAAAGATTTGACAAGGATGTCCCAAATCAGCCAAGTCAGGAAGAATTATCTCAAGATAAATTAAAGAGCAGGTTCATGCTCGTGTTTGACAGGGAAGGGTACAGCCCTGATTTCTTCTATGATTTGTGGCAAAAACGTGTTTCAATAGCAACTTATAAAAAACATGTTACAGACCAATGGGACGAAGCAGAATTTAGAGAATACACTGGAAAGCTGCCTTTTGGAAATGAAAAAACGATAGAACTTGCAGAAAGAGGAGTTTTATTGCAAAACAAAAGTAGCCAGAAAAAAATATGGGCAAGGGAAATACGAAAGAAGTCAAAAAGTGGCCATCAAACGTCCATCATTACCACAAATTTCACCCTTTCAATAATTAT
>CAZROQ010000113.1:0-779 GCA_964601755.1 uncultured Candidatus Saccharibacteria bacterium | reverse complement strand
GTTTGTATATGTTTGCCCGATGGTCTCAGGAAAACTTTTTTAAGTATATGATGCAAGAGTTTGGAATAGATACACTTGTAAGTTATATGAAAGAGAAAATTAGTGATACTTCTCTTCTCGTTAATCCCGAGTATCGTGAACTTGAAACCATCAGAAAAAAGCTGACTTCAAAGTTAAATATCGTTAAAGCAAAGTTTTCATCATTGGTGTTAGCAAATACACCAATAGAAAGGAAAGAGATGGAAAAATACCTTCTAAAAAAGGAAGCCTTAAAAACAGAAATAGAGCAAAGGGAAAAGGAAATAGATCAAATAAAAGCCAAAAAGAAAACCATTCCACGAAAAATAGTGTACTCAGAACTACCAGAAAATCAAAAGTTTGATGATGTTATAAATCAACGAAAACATTTTTTGGATACCATCAAGTTAATAGCCTACAGGGCTGAAACAGCAATGTCAAATATTATAAAGCAAGACATGTCGCACGAGGATGAATCAAGACTTTTGTTGAAACAGATATATAAAACAGATGCCAATATAAAGGTCGATAAAGAAAACAAAATGCTCATAATAGAAATTCACCGACTGGCTTACTGGAAAGATGACAAGATATTAGAAAAATTATGTCAGTCTATGAATGAAACCCAAATACAATTTCCAGATACTGAACTCACATTATTCTATAAACTGGTATCATCCTAAATCCGTCTAAGTCAGTTGTTCTGAAACTATTGTAAGCGCTGCGTAGCTTCTTATGCGTATAGTGTGATTTGTTAGTTT
>CAZROQ010000112.1:0-2221 GCA_964601755.1 uncultured Candidatus Saccharibacteria bacterium | reverse complement strand
CTCAGCTACGACGCGCGTCGCCCGGCGCCGGCGCAGGCCCGGCTGCAGCACGGCCGCAAGACGGGGGCGCCGGCTCACGAGCTGCGCGCGCCCGAGCCCGGCAAGGGCTTCGACCTGCTGCCCGAGCCGGCGCCCGGTGACCTCTTCTACGACATCGAGGGCGATCCGCATTACGAGGGCGGCCTCGAAGAGTTCGTAAAGTGGGTCAACAAAACAAAGGATGCAATTCACAAACCAATTTATTTCTTAAAAGAAAACGAAGGGATTGTCGCAGAGGTAGCGGTCCAATACAATTCAGGCTATCAAGAAAATGTTCTTGGATTTGTAAACACAATCAACACTGTCGAAGGCGGAACCCATGTAGTAGGTTTCAAGACAGCCTTGACAAGAGCGATAAATGACTATGCCAATAAAAACAAAATGACTAAAAATGGAAACCTCACAGGAGACGACACAAGAGAGGGTTTGACTGCGATAATCTCTGTGAAAGTTCCAGAACCTCAGTTCGAAGGTCAGACGAAAACAAAGCTCGGTAATTCCGAGGTTAAGGGTGTGGTCGATAGCATGTCAATGATTGCACTCCAAGAGTTCTTTGAAGAAAACCCGGCAATAGCAAAAAGAATCATCGGAAAAGCCTTAGACTCACAAAAGGCGCGAAATGCCGCAAAGAAAGCGAAAGACCTCGTCAGAAGAAAAAGCGCGTTCGGCGGATCAGGCCTACCAGGTAAACTAGCAGACTGTTCTAAAAGAAAAGCGGAGGAAACAGAGATCTTCGTTGTCGAGGGAGATTCGGCTGGCGGTTCAGCTAAGCAAGCCAGAAACAATCAATTCCAGGCAATTCTCCCACTAAGGGGTAAACCTCTGAACGTAGAAAAAGCATCTCCTGTAAAAGTTTTTTCAAATGAGGAAATCGCAAGTCTTATAACTGCGATAGGAACAGGAATCGGCGATCAATTCGATATGGAAAAACTTCGATACGGTAAAATAATTCTGATGGCAGACGCTGATGTAGATGGATCTCACATCAAGACCCTAATGCTGACTTTCTTATACAGATTCCTACCCGAACTAATAAAAAACGGTAACGTCTATGTAGCAGTCCCCCCACTTTACAGGATAAGAAAACGAGGGGACCACTATGTTTACTCAGACGAAGAACTCAGGGAAATGAAGAAAAAGCTAGGGGATAATGCCCAGGTTCTAAGGTTTAAAGGTCTTGGAGAAATGGATGCGGAACAACTTTGGACAACAACAATGGATCCCAAAACTCGTCTTCTAAAAAAAGTAATAATCGAGGATGCAGCCCAAGCTAATGAGGTCTTCTCAAAACTAATGGGCGATGACGTCCAAGCCAGAAAGACATTTATCGCAGAAAGAGCACAGGAGGCACAAATAGACATTTAATATGGAAACTGAAAAAATTACCGAAGTGTTGAACCAAATAATCGAGGCAAAAAAAGAACTGCTTAATGAAGTTCAAGCAATTAACGAGATAGCACAAAAAATAGTCGAAAGCTTAAGAAATGGAAACAAAATATTGATTTGCGGAAACGGTGGTTCCGCTGCTGACGCACAGCATATCGCAGGAGAACTTGTTGGCAAGTTCAAAAGAGAACGAAAAGCAATCCCAGCAATTGCCCTAACAACAGATTCATCAATCATAACCTCAATTTCGAACGATTTAGAATTCGATACAGTATTTGCAAGACAGGTAGAAGCACACGCAAATGCAGGAGACATTTTGCTCGGAATCTCAACCTCTGGAAACTCAAAAAATGTCCTGAATGCTTTCAAAAAAGGAAAAGAACACGGAACAATAAACATTTCTCTAACAGGAAAGAACGGCGGAAACTTAAAAAAAATTAGTGACTTAAACATTAGTGTAGCATCAGACGACACACCCATAATCCAAGATTGCCATATGTCTATATACCACATTATTTGTGACATAGTAGAGCAGGGGGTAAAAGAATGACACCAAAAGAAATAGACGAACAAAATATGCTCCAAAACCAATGTTTTTACCTAGAAGACGTTCAAACTCTTCTTTTAACCAAGTTTCTGAAATCCGATTTCCGATGTGATAAACATAGGGTTTATCAACACTCAGCAAACGAAAATGCGCGGTATCTAGGTCTTCATTAAGCTTATCATCACCAATCGCATTATCGAAACGTTCGAACGGGATAGCATTAATTGCCTCACGGTCCATCATGAATTG
>CAZROQ010000111.1:0-2270 GCA_964601755.1 uncultured Candidatus Saccharibacteria bacterium | reverse complement strand
AAATACTGCACCTTTCGTACAAGTCACCAACGCAACTCTGTTTTCCGATCAGGTGTAATATTTGCGTTTTCCAGCCGGTCATTCAGGATCTTTTGAACCAATACATAATCGTTGCCGGGGCATCCTGCGGGAAAGGGAATTATTACCCGACATTTCTGATTTCCAGGCGTGGCGCTTTTCGTTGTGTAGGCAATGAAATTAGTTTCCGGAAACAAATCTCGAATTGACTCGATGACAAATTTTAATTCTCGCGGGTTTTCGTCAATATCGATCCAGCCTCCAAAAAACACCCCTCGTTTCCGCTGCTCGGCATGTATCCTGCTTGGCAGGTTTGAGAAGATCGCCCATCGCGCTTGAGCTTTTTCAACATTCGGCGGATTACTGGCCATTTTCAGAATTTCAGTAAAGCCGATCTGTAGGTATGACTGTGGTTTTGTCTTGTGGTTTTCTGAATGATATTGCCCGTTGCCACTGCAAAAGGTTACTGTTTCACCTTGCAAAAACTCTAAATTGTTGCTATATTCTTGATTATAGATTCTTTTTTGTTGCCCTGGTGTGATTGCCCTGTCCACCGGGGTTTCTTTTTTGCTGTCCATAGTTTTTCCTGAGTTTCCCCGTGTGATTATCGCTTTAGCACTTCCGTTTTCACGGCTCCCGTGTGCCTCTTTTTGTCAGGGTTCAACTCAAAAATCACAAGATGTTGACGTTCTTGTAGCTTTTTGCATGAATTGTTGCAGGTCTTCCAGACGATACCGGCAGGCTCTACCAAGTTTCAAAAAATTTGGGCCTTTACCGGACCATCGCCAGATTTCCAGTGTGCCTTTTTTCAGGCTCAACAGGTCGGCTGCTTCTTGAGTGGTGAGAAGTCTCTTCTCTGTGGTGGGGGGAGTACAACTTTGTAAATTTTTCATTTCCTTACCTCCATAGGTTTGTTTTGTTTAATGCTATGGAGACAAGTTAGTTTATGTTTCGGAAGCCGACTTACTTCACTTCCGTTTAAATTCCAGCTTTTTTAAAAATGCTTCTAATTTGTCGGACTGAGAGAGAGACTCGCTTTGATATAATCCCTGCAATCTCACGCCTTTCTTTTCCTGATTCCAAGAGTTCTTTTGCTATTTTTATAACTTTCTCATGGCTGATTTCGGCTTTTGCCTTGCTTGTTTCCCCTGACGCTTTTCCGCCTTCACGCCGCTTTACATCGGCAGTTTCATAAACTTGCGACAATGTGACATAATGAACCAGAGAGCGAAGAGTTGAATTAAACTGTTTATCAGCAGACATTTCTTTGTATGCCAGGGCATGGCAACACAGTTCTAATATTTTTGCAGCTAGTCCGATATGTGAGTCCCAGGGATGGTCAAGGTAATTCAACACGTAATCACGAAGAGCGCTACCGTGAGGCGAATCTTGTAAAAGGTAGTCCACGTTGATTCCTGCCGCCTTTAATGTGTCAAAAGCTTTCTGTTTGTGCTCACGAATGTTTTTTTCACCCCAAAACAAGAGCGGGTTAATAGAATGTAGCTCACTAACTTCGCCGCGCTCGTTTACGTGCTCTTCAACATCAATTTTCGAGAATTGACGGCCTGATTGTTTTTTTCTAATCACGACGAAGCCCTCCTTGCCGCCATATTAATGACCTTTGGTTCCGCTGCAATTTTGGCCTGTTGGATGATCCAATGCCCGATTTTTTCGGCATCAGGTCTTAGCAATTCGCTCAAGTCCTCATTTTCGGTGTAGTGTTTTATGGTAACATCTTGTGACTGGTGATTGAGCAGTTTTATTTTCCAAAATTCAATACCGCATTCACCGGCCACCGTTCGAAAAGTTCGCCGTAAATCGTGAGGTGATACCTCTTCCTCTTTTGTCGGTGCAAGTTTTGAGAATATTTTTCTGGCATTGTCGATGTGCCCTTTTTTAGGGTTTTTTGTGTTGCTGTTCGGGAATACATATTCTGATATGCGTGGTCGTTGCTCAAGCACACTGACTGCAGCACTGGACAAGGGAAACTTGACAGGTTTTTTGTTTTTTGGTTTCGGCAGATACCACCATCGCTCGGCAAGGTTCACCCGGTCCCATGTAAGTTGTGCAGCTTCACTTTTTCGGCATCCGGTCAATAATAGAAAGGCTATAAAGTCGCATCCGGTCAAGGTGGAGTCTATAGCGTCCTTGCGAATAGCTTGTATCCTGTTCCAGAAGTCACCCACCTTTATACTTGCCACTCGTTTTGATCGAGGTTGCAGCGTAGCCCACATTTTTGCATCACTAAGAAT
>CAZROQ010000110.1:0-2307 GCA_964601755.1 uncultured Candidatus Saccharibacteria bacterium | reverse complement strand
GCCTTTACCGATTCGGTGGTACTCTATTCCAAATGTTTTTAGATACGAAAAACCTCAAAAAGGACGGTTACGAGAACACTACCAACTAAATGTGGATATACTCGGGGTTAAAAGCATAGATGCGGAGGCCGAGATAATACAACTGGCCAGAGAGTTGCTACTATCTTTTGGCGCCACTGACAAAGATTTTATTATCAAAATAAACAACCGCAAAATACTTGATTCACTTTATGAGCGCTACAACCTTTCGTCTGAAAATGCGTATAAGCTCTCGAAGGTTCTCGATAAAAAAGCAAAAATAGACGAAAGCGCTTTTGAAGAAGCTGTTGGTTTTATTCTTGGTGGTAAAACAGAAGAATTTCTTGAGCTGGTTCGTTCGACACCAACACTAATAGACAAACTCTCAAAAGAGAATGAAGGTGTCAGAGAGTTGACCGAGTTAATAGACAAGTTGGAAAACCTGGGATTGCAGAATATAGAATTTGACCCAACTCTAACCCGAGGTCTTGATTATTACACCGGAATTGTTTTTGAAATTTTTGACTCAAACCCTGAAAACAGAAGAGCTATGTTTGGTGGCGGTCGCTATTCAAACCTTTTGGATGTTTTCGGCGCAGAACCACTGGAAGCGGTCGGTTTTGGTATGGGTGATGTTGTCTTGACAGATTTTTTGATGGAAAGAAACCTTATACCGGAAAGTGTTTCGTCTGTAGATATGATTCTTTGCAGAGTTGAAAACTCCAAAGAGGTCTCAGAAAAAACCGAAAAGATAGCCGGCAAGCTTAGAGAAGACGGTCTTAATGTATCGATAGATCTAACACAAAGAAAAGTCGGCGACCAAATCAAAACGGCCGACAAATCCGGGGTGCCGTTTATTGCTTGCATCGGCCCCGATGAAGTAGCTGGAGATGAAATTACATTAAAACAACTCTCCACGGGAGAAGAGACAAAACTGAAAACAGATCAAGTTGCTCAACACATTACAAACACACTAAGTGAAGGCGCTGATCCTCAGTAATTCGGCGTCCTATAAAACCACAGATTATGCGGAAAATTGTTTTTGACATTGAAACATCAAACACATTTCAAGATATTGGAGAAAATGATCCCTCAAAACTGGATCTTTCTTTAATTGCCATACATGACTCGGAAACAAACGAGTATTCAAGCTACTTAAAAGAAGACCTGCCCAAACTTTGGCCTATCTTGGAAAAGGCGGATATGTTAATAGGCTTTAACTCGGATCATTTTGATATACCCCTGCTTGATAAGTACTACCACGGCGATCTGCACCAAATAAAAAGTCTCGATATCCTCAAAGAAATAAAAAATGCCTACGGTCGCAGAATAAAACTAGACCAAGTTGCAGAGGGAACACTGGGTATCAATAAAAGTGGCCACGGTCTCGATGCCATCAAATGGTGGAAGCAGGGAGAAATCGAGAAAATACGAAAATACTGTATTGATGATGTAAAAATCACAAAAGATGTCTATGACTACGCTCTCAAAAACGGGAAAGTCTTATTTAAATCCGTCGGTAAACCAACGGAAATTCTTCTAGATACTTCAAAATGGGAAGAGCTGGATGAGTCAAACGGCAAAATGACTCATACTCTGCCCTTTTAAATTTTTAAAGAAACAAAATCAACAAGACCGCCAAACCAACTCTGTACCACACGAAAGGCATCAGGGTTTTTGTTTTCAGGTATTTCAAAAGCCAGTGAATAGCAATAAGACCCACCCCAAAAGCGGTGACAGCACCGATTAGCATATCAAAACCAAGATTGGCTAAAGATACGGAACCGGCATCAAGACCGGCAAAAATACCCGAACCGAGAAGTATCGGCAAAGACAACAAAAAAGAAAAACGCGCGGACTCCTCTCTGCTTAAGCCCACGCTAAGACCCCCCGATATGGTCATACCCGACCTGCTGGCTCCGGGAATCAAAGCTAAAATTTGAAAAAGCCCGATTTTTAAACCTTTTCTAGCTGTCATAATATCATTAACAAACGGTTTCTTTTCGGCCCACCAAAATAAAATACTACCTCCAAGCAAAGCAAATATGACAACCTCGGAAGTTCTTAAAAAAGAATCAATAAAATCAGCAAAGAAAAAACCAACGAAAACTGCCGGTAATGTTCCAACGATGAGCGCAGTCAAAAAAACAACATCTTTATCTGAAACCGCCTTTCCGGCTGTCCATCTATAGGCAGTCTGAATTAAGCGCCAAATATCACTTCTAAAATAAAGAACCACCGCAAGTAGAGTTGCTAAGTGCAACAGGATATCAAACAGAAGCGGATTGG
>CAZROQ010000109.1:876-2333 GCA_964601755.1 uncultured Candidatus Saccharibacteria bacterium | reverse complement strand
ACTTTCGTTCATCTCTTTTTCTTCATCGTCAAGTGGGCCGATAATTTCGAACATTCTGATTTCACAGAGTGCGAGCGGGTAGATTTTCTTGAGTTTTGTTGCAAGTTGTTTTTGTAGTTTGTTTGAAATAATTTCTGAGAAGATTTCTTCCGCGTTCCTGGTTTTGAGATGAGTTATGAGTTGCTTCCTTGCGTTTTCTCTAAGTGCTTTTAGGACTTCGCGAGATACTCTTCTTCTTGTTACCATGAGTGGTTTAATTCTTACCTTCATATCACGGCAGGGCGTTTCGAACGAGTCTTCTGAATAATCTGTTCCTTTTCGCACGACTTTTTTGACGTATGAGCTTATGAGGGAAAGTTTTTCTGGAATGCCTGTAAGGGAAGATTCTTCATTTTTTATCCTCATCAAGAGTTCCATGTTTTTTCCACGGAGGTTCTTTGTTAAATCTATCTTGACTGTTTTGCCTTCAAGTTCCTGTTCAGAGCCAGCGTAAAGAGATATTTTAGTTGATGTCAGTGGGGCTGAGACATCATAAAAAGATTTTTTGATAACCTTCTTGCTCTTGACCTTTTGCTTCATTTGTTTTTGCTGTTTTTGCTGTTGTTTTGCCATATTACTTTGCTACTTTGTCTCCTATTTCTATTCTTCCTGCGCGGATGGATTTTTTAATCTGCGATGTTTTTTTACATTCTTTGCAGGTGTATTCGATTGCGATTCTTTTTGTTGTTTTTGTTTTTCTTTTCCAAGATTTAACTGCCGGCTTGGAATATTTTCCGTGTGAGCCTGTTCCCGACCTTAGGCCTCTTGCAATGAGCCGCGGTGTCGAACCTCTTGAAAGAGGGTGTGTTGCTGAACGGGCTTTTTGTTTTGCAGTCCCGACTTTATGTTCTGTATGTTTTTGACACTTTCTACAATATCTTTTCGTTTCCTTAGGTAATTTCATTTTCCTTTGATCAGTATTCAACTTCTCTTATGAGAACATTGGCCTTATTAGGCTTAGCTCGCCTTCCAACGATCATTGAAGGGGTCTTTGCTATTCTTATTTTGGGGTTGGTTGGTTTTTAAAGTTATTGTTTTGATAATGGAAAGCTTTTTAAGCTGAATTTTCAAGATACCTACATGGCAGAAGCTAAAGCTGAGGAGAAGACTGAGAAGAAATCTGGTAAACCTAGTTGGGTAAAGATGAAGTCAGATGAGCTGGAGAAGATAATTGTTGATCTTGGGAAAAAAGGTGAGTCGCCAGAGAGGATTGGTTTAATCTTGAGGGATAAGCACGGTTTGCCTAAGGCGCGACTTTTGGGGAAAAAAATCACTGTTGTTCTGAAGGAACATGGAATCAATTATCGGACTAAAAGGGACCAGGTTGATTCGGGTATTTCAAAGCTCAAATCACATATTGATAAGAATAAAAAAGATCATAGTGCTACACGAGCTTTGACTAAGAGGCTGTGGGATCT
>CAZROQ010000109.1:0-866 GCA_964601755.1 uncultured Candidatus Saccharibacteria bacterium | reverse complement strand
AAAGAAACAAGCATAATTGTTTGCAAAAAAGGATGTTGATTGAAAAGATAAAACAGGCTATAGCGAAGATTGAAAAACTTAGCAATGGTAAAAAATTGAGAGTTGTGAGTCATTTCGATACTGATGGTATAACGAGTGCGGCAATTTTCTCTAGGGCGCTTGCAAGATGGGAGAAAACATTTTCGATGGAAATTGTAAAGGGTTTGGATGAAGATTATGTTCGCGGTCTTGGCGAGGATGATGTGCTGATATTTCTTGATTTAGCTTCGGGAAGTTTGGACTATCTGGCTGAGAAGAAAACTGAAGTATTCGTTTTTGATCATCACGAAATTGTTCAGGATGTTCCAGAGAATGTGCATATGGTGAATCCAACCCATGAAAAGGAAGAGAGTTTGTGTTCGGCTTCTATATGTTATCTTTTTGCTAAGGAGCTGAGTCTCGCAAATACGGATCTTGCTAAGCTCGCTGTTGTTGGAACGGTCGGTGATTTGCTCGATAAAAATATGGGCAAGGTTTTTAGCGGGGTTTTAGAGGATTCTGAAACTATTGTTAGAAAGGGCGTGATGTTGTATCCTTCGACAAGGCCGTTAGATAAGGCTCTCGAGTATTCGTCATCTCCTTACATACCTGGTGTGAGCGGGAGTCGGAAGGGTGTTTTGGAGTTGTTGAGAGATGCTGGGATTGAAAATCAGAAGGGGAAGTATAAGGCACTTTATGAGCTGAGTGATGAAGAAATGAGCAAGCTCATTACTGCCATCGTACTTCGGGGCGGCGGCGATATTGATGAGGGGACTTTAATCGGCAATCTCTTACTTGTGAAGTTCTTCAATAAGCTTGAGGATGCAAGGGAGCTGAGCGCTCTAATT
>CAZROQ010000108.1:0-2379 GCA_964601755.1 uncultured Candidatus Saccharibacteria bacterium | reverse complement strand
GGTATTTCTGCTTTTGTTGATGCCGAGCACGCTATGGATCCGGAGTACTCCAGAAAAATCGGCGTTAATATAGATGATCTTTTAATTTCTCAACCAGATACCGGCGAACAGGCGCTTGATATTGTGGAAAGCTTGGTTCGTTCGGGAAAAATTGATGTTATTGTCGTTGACTCAGTCGCCGCGCTGACACCAAAAGACGAGATCGAGGGCGATATGGGACAACAACGAGTCGGCCTGCAAGCTCGCCTGATGTCACAGGCACTTCGCAAGCTCACGGCGGTTGTTGCACGGAGCAAAACGACAGTTATTTTTATCAACCAAATTCGTGAAAAAATCGGGGTGATGTTCGGCTCGCCGGAGACAACATCGGGAGGGCGTGCGCTGAAGTTTTACTCATCTGTTCGCTTGGATGTCCGAAGGATTGCCCAGATCAAGAAAGGTGATGATGTTATGGGTGGTCGGGTGCGAGTGAAGGTGGTCAAAAACAAAGTTGCCGCGCCATTCAAACAAACAGAGTTTGATCTTCTGTACAACGAGGGCATTTCTCACGAAGGAGAGATTATCGCACTTGGGGAAAAACACGACATTATCGACAAAGCCGGCGCGATGTATAAATTTGGTGAGGAGACACTTGGTCGTGGCTATGATCAAACAAGGCAGTTTCTTCAAGAAAACAAAAAGGTGAAAAACGAAATTCTCAAAGAGATAAAGCAAAAACTCAAAGAACAGTAAATCTCTTGGCAGTATTTACTTTCCTCTGTTCTTCACATTATTTAAGAGTAGTCTTTTTATTGCCGACCTGCGCGAGCAGAACCGAAACAAAAGCGAAGCTTTTGTTTCGGTTTCCAAGCCAAGCCTCCCTGCCCTGCCTGTGCAGACAGGTAACTAATAAAAGAACAGAACAACTTGCTTAATGTTTACTTGCCTAGTAGTATTTTGATTTGCTAACCACCCCAGCGACCCAGCATCCTATTAACCCAGCTTCCAAAAAAAAATGATTGAATATAACCAAATAAAACAAGGAAAAGTGATTGAGCTGGACGGACAACCTCATTCTGTTTTGGATTCGCGTGTTTTTAGAAAACAACAAAGAAAACCCGTCAACCAAACCAAGTTGCGCAACTTGGTAACCGGAAACATTCGCGAACAAACTTTCCAACAATCAGACAAAGTAGAAGAGGCAAACCTCGAAAAGAAAGAAATTACATATATTTACTCAAAACCTGAGGAGAACTGGTTTCATAACAAAGAAAACAAAGGGGAACGGTTCTTTCTACCTGATTCAGTAATTGGAGAAAATAAGAAATATCTAAAAGAACGAGTCGATGTTGAAGCGCTCATTTTTTATTCAGGTAAAAGCGATGATTGGAAAGATAATATTATCGGTATAGAACTTCCAATAAAAATGGAGTTTGAAGTCACTGAAGCGCCTCCGAATATAAAAGGAAGTACCGCCCAAGGTGGCAACAAAATGGTAACAATAGAAACAGGGGGCTCAGTAACTACCCCAATGTTCATCGAACAAGGCGACAGGATTGTTGTGAACACGCAGACCGGAGAGTATGTAGAGAGAGCAAAGTAACCCATTGACTACGATATATCGTAGTCGGGTCCAAAGCCTCTCTTTATAAAATTTTTTACAAGACTACAGGACTACGATATATCGTAGTTAATTCAATCTGCCAGAATTTTACAAACTTAAGCAAAACTACGATATATCGTAGTTATACGAAAGAGTGGTCTTAAAGTAAAAAGTAAGACAAAAAGTTTAACTACGATATATCGTAGTTATACGAAAGAGTGGTCTTAAAGTAAAAAGTAAGACAAAAAGTTTAACTACGATATATCGTAGTTTTGTATTATAATTAACCAATGACACATGTTTCTAAGAAGAAATTAACACCTAAAACTAGGCAACAGATCGATGAATTTCTTTTTGCCCTTTTTAAACAAGCTCAAAATAATGACAGCTCAAAAGATATTGTTGTCTCCGTACTAACACCGACAGAGCGGGTGATGGTGGCGAAAAGAATTTTTATTGTATTTTTACTCACCAATAAAGAAACCCCCTACTTAATTTCAGAAAAAATGGGCGTAAGTCCGTCAACGGTAGCCCGTCTAAGTGAACAAGTTGAACAAGGTAAATTTGACTCTCTCATCCCCCATCTTCCCCAAAAACAATCCGCTAGTAAATTACAAAATGAATATATAAATTCATTCTTCAGTATGATGTTTGCCATACTAGGCTCGGCAATGAACACAAAAAGTCTGCACGAATTACAAAGAAAGTATTTACAATAAAACTACGATATATCGTAGTCGGGTCAGAAAATGACCCTAAAGGAAAAGATTAAAAACTAAACTACGATATATCGTAGT
>CAZROQ010000107.1:0-2391 GCA_964601755.1 uncultured Candidatus Saccharibacteria bacterium | reverse complement strand
GACCTGGCGAATGATCATCTCCGCGGTCTCGCCCAGCAGGTCTCCCGTCATTCCGTGGTTTTGTTGAGAATGTTCAAAAAGCCGTTTCCGGTGATGATGCTCCCGCAGATCGACAGGCCGGCTCGAACAAGAATGTAATGCGTGACGACGCAAACCCTCACGAAAGCGGTTTACACACCGAGGGTCTTTTAAGTGAGGCTCCTTCGAGAGAGGGTAATTATGTAAAAGTGAAGAAAATACTTTAATGATTTTAGATACAAAAGATCTTTCTATTAAAAAAACTCGAGAACTCCTTGATAAAAAAGAAGTTTCTGTTTTGGATTTGGTGGAAAGCTACAAAAAAAACATCGATAAAAAAAATGTTGATATTAATGCTTATTTAGAGGTTTTTGGAGATCTGAAAGAACAGGCTGGGTTGGCACAGGAAAAAATTGATGACCGAAAGGCGGAGGTTCTTACGGGCGTTCCGTTTGCCATTAAAGACAACATTCTTATAAAAGGCAGAAAAGCAACCGCCTCCTCTAAGATTCTTGAAAATTATACAGCCACTTATACGGCAACAGTAACGAGAAAGATGGCGGATCAATCGGCAATTTTTCTTGGTCGGACAAATATGGATGAGTTTGCTATGGGTAGCTCTACCGAAAACTCCGCCTTCGGGACGAGCAAAAACCCGAATGATACGAGCAGAGTGCCGGGGGGTAGCTCGGGAGGCTCGGCCGCTGCTGTTGCCTCTGGTATGGCATGCGCCGCTTTGGGGTCTGACACAGGTGGCTCAATCAGACAACCGGCGTCTTTGTGCGGTTGTGTTGGTTTTAAGCCCACTTATGGGTCGGTTTCTCGTTATGGTTTGATAGCTATGGGTTCGTCTTTTGATCAAATTGGCCCACTAACCAAGACGGTTGAAGATGCGGAGATTGTTTTTGACTCAATAAAAGGCAAAGACCCCAAGGACAGCACTACCATTGATGAAAAGATTTTTACTGCAAAAAAGACTGGAGAAAATTTTGTTGTCGGCGTTCCCAAGAAGTTTTTAGAAGGAGAGGGGATAAGCCCATCCGTTAAAAACATTTTTGAAGAGAGCTTAAAAAGACTGGAAGATTTTGGTGCTGAGGTTGTTGATATAGAACTTCCGGATCCACAAGAATCTCTTTCAACATATTATGTAATTATTCCTGCAGAAATATCTTCGAACCTGGCCCGTTTTGACGGAATGAGGTATGGAGTAAGCATCGAAGGTGAAGATCTTTTGGGTGATTACCTGAAAACTCGCGGAGAATGTTTGGGTAAAGAAGTAAAACGAAGAATTATGTTGGGTACTTATGTTTTGTCTGCCGGTTATTATGATGCCTACTACAACAAGGCGCAGATGGTCAGGTCTAAAATTAGGAATAAGTACGAAGAAGCATTTCAAAATGTTGATATCATTATGACCCCCACGGTACCTAATCCCGCCTTTAAAATAGGAGAAAAAACCGATGACCCGCTTTCTATGTATCTTGAGGATCTGTTCACTGTTACCGCCAACATTACTGGTATCCCCGCTATTTCTGTTCCGGCTGGTACAATAGAGGTTGAAGGATCAAGTTTACCAACAGGTGTTCAGTTTATGGCTGGGCACGGTCAAGAGAAAATTCTTTTTGAGGTTGCTAAAAAATTTACAGGAGAAATTTAATTTATGGCAGAAACAGAAGGTAGGGGAATGTTGAGTGATGGTGAGGCCGCGGGTTATTTAGCCGGCATCATTGCTTTTCTGTTTATTATAGCTATTCTTTTAGATCGTCTGCTTGCATTGTTGGGTACTCTTTCTCTTTTAGACCGGTTTTTGATTTGGATTGAGCCTTACCTTCTAATCCTTTATGCAATAGCTTTTGCAATCATTGTCCCTCTTGTTTTTGCGATGGTTTATCTGAGCAGAAAGTCCGGAGAGATAGTTTCTAAGATGAGAGCGGAAAAATATCCAAACGGCGAACCTAAAGTAGATTGGTTTGGTGATGAAGAATCACAAGAAAATCCTAAGTGGAAGAAAGTTGAAGAACATATTGATTCAGATAATCCGTCCGACTGGAAACTGGCGATTATCGAGGCTGACATTATGCTTGGGGAGCTTTTGGAGGCTCAAGGATATAATGGAGAAACAATAGGAGATCGTTTGAAGCAAATTGAGATTAGCGACTTCAGAACATTAAACGAGGCTTGGGAGGCGCATAAAATTCGCAACCAAATAGCCCACGAAGGATCTAATTTCATCATCAGTGAAAGGGAAGCAAAACGGATTATCGGATTGTTTCAAAAGGTCTTTGAGGAGTTTAAGTATATTTAATACAACTCTCGTACTTACGACCGTAATTACGCTCGTAATTACGAAACCAAAAAATCGCCCAGCGGGCG
>CAZROQ010000106.1:0-2429 GCA_964601755.1 uncultured Candidatus Saccharibacteria bacterium | reverse complement strand
GTGACCTACGACATCTCCGACGACAACGACCTCGGGCGACGCGAGCTGCGTCCAGCAGTACTTTGTTTTTTGCGAATACATGTAGCAAAAAACTTAGTAACTGCGGGATCACTCCGCCCATCTCCACTCGACTTCAAAATAAAAACCAGCTTAGGAAAAGCTGGTTTTTATTTTTTCGCTCGTGGCAAGCCACCTCGACCCGCAAGACAACGAAAGTTAATATGTATCTCTTTAGCTTAAAATTGTGAAGTCGAGTGCCCTGAGCGAGCGACGAAGTTTACGAGGAGTGAGTCGAACGGGCCTGCTAGAATGTGTGCATGTACTATGTTTATATGATTCAAAATAAAAACGGTTATCTCTATGTTGGAATACCTATTATAGCCCCTCCATATTCACAGAGAAATAAAGGGATTTACAAGGGAATCAGGGGGAATATTTTTAGGTTAAGTATGCTACAACAAAAATATCATCAAAATACAAACCTAACACCTTGCGGTGCTTTTAATCATTAAGAGTACGGATCTGGTTGCTTTATTCGTTTCTCTTCGAGAAGTGTTACTTCAAAAATTTGAGTGCTCTCCAAATATCATCTTCTTCAAAACCATAATGTAGAAAATTCTTGAATATTCCCTGATTTGCTTCTTTATAGAGGCGCCTTTGTACAGTAGTTACTAACCCTTTTGGATTGTCTACTGAAAATTTCGAATCCCTAATAACGCCATGTGAACCCTTGCCTTGTGTTGAAGAAACAAAAAGACCGAGATTCTTCCCAGCCTTTAACCAGTCTCTCTGCTTCACTTGGTCGAGTTTTTGCCACAAACCTTTTCGCTTTACTCGATCTTCTGCCATAAATACAGGGGTATCATCAACTGATCAAACGGTAGTAAACACGACTTTTTCGACCAAGGTTATGTCTTCATTATCCTTATCACCACCTTCTTTTGCGGATGTTTTATATAAATCAAAAGCAGCAAAAATAGCCTCTCTCATTTGAGATTCGATTTCTGTTTGTGATGGACTCGGATCATCACTTCCTGTAACTATTGCAGGAAATTCCTCACATCGCGCCGTCCATCCCTGTTTGTGAAATTCAACTTTAAAATGAAGCATCCCACCTTTTTCTTTTACATATTTTCTCATTTTCTCAGATTTTTGATAATCAATATTATCAGCATCCTTGAAAAGGAAAGCATTCTTGTATTTCGACACCCCTTTTTTCTTAGTAGTAGATGACATATTTTTAACAGCTTAGCATACAGTTGTTTAACTGTAGGTATAGTGTGAATTCTAAGAAATTAACACCATGCTGTCAACTTTCCCGGGGAAACATTTCCTTGAGGAAACAAGAAAGAAATAATAGTATCCCCCCACCTTCACCAAATAAAGCATTGAAAAAAGCCCTATAAACACTAAAGACTGCAGTCTTTAGTGTTTAACGGCGTCATAAATGGTGGCTAATCCATTTTTTGACCACCTTCTCACGAGAAAAAACGCTCCTGAACCTTTTTTCCTGTATAGAACCTCGGAGGTTCTATACAATAAAATTTAATCTATTGCAAGTTCGCCCAAAGAGTTCTTCTTTTTTTCTGTATTCGCGATGTACTCTCTCACCTCTCGCTTAAAAAGCTTTTTATCAGCAAAGAAATATTCAAACACATCTTTATCAATAATTGGCGACTGACGGGAACCGGCGTAGTCCGCAAATGAGCTAAAGTTGTCTTTTATTGCCCACTGCCACGCCCTATCGAAATTTTTTTTAGAGCCTTCGAGACCGCCGTCTGGATATCGTTCCATTACATTCTTAGCAAGAATATACAACCCAAGGTTTCTTAAGTCTGCATCATCCCCCACTAAACGTTCTTGATACGGACCTTGAAACACACTTCCTGATCCATCGTACTTACTGTTAAATCGTTTAGTCCACGCATTTGGAAAACCTCGCATAAACTTGGACAATCCATTTTCCTCTTTCACTTTTACAAGCAAATGAAAATGGTTGTCATGTAAACAAAAAGCGAGTATTGATAAGTATGGTTTCCGTTCAGCCCAATGTGAGGGGCGATGAGGAAACGGGATTTTTGATCTTTTTAGCTCTGTCTCAAAATCTTTACTCACATTCTGATCATTTAAATAATAGAGAAGGCGGACAAAATTCCACCGGTCGCCATCATCGTGAACAATCGGCATCTTACGAGCACCGCGATTATAGACATGGTGAAATGATCCTGAGGCACAATTAAAACGTCGCATATATCACAAAGTATATCATACTCCCTTGATAAAACTGTGTATAAGTGGTGTAGAACCTCCGAGGTTCTTTATTCACTGAGCCTTGAATGAAAATTGCAAAATTGAAAATTGAAAATTAAGCAAAGCGTTAACGACCCATGTTGTAGAGCTGGGTGATTTCGTCGGCTGAGAGAGCGCGG
>CAZROQ010000105.1:0-2456 GCA_964601755.1 uncultured Candidatus Saccharibacteria bacterium | reverse complement strand
ACGAAACTGAGTTTGTGGGTAAAGACGGTATAGAGAAAAGTTTCAATGAACAGCTTTCCGGAAAAAGTGGTTTAAAGATAATTGAAATTACAGCTAACGGCCAAATCGCTTCCGGTAGTGTTATAGACACTCCTTCCGATGGAGAAACTTTGTATATGTCGGTCGATTCAGAGCTTCAAAGCAAACTGCACGAAACAATAAAAGAAGTTGCAAGTGAATTTGGCTATATTGGCGGTAGTGGTGTGCTTATGGATGTGGAAACGGGTGAGATTCTTGCTATTACAAATTATCCGGAATATGAAGAGACTGTTTTGGCAGAAGGGGATGATATCGGGGTAATCGAAGGGTACCAGAAAGATTTAGCCAATCCTTTCTTAAACAGAGCCGTTGACGGGCTCTACACCCCGGGGTCTATCGTTAAGCCGTTTGTGGCGGCGGCAGCTCTCGAAGAAGCCGTTATTGATCCTGATGAACAAATTTTAAGTACGGGGTCAATATCTATTCCGAATCCGTATTTTCCGGACCAGCCCACCATCTTTCCCGACTGGAAAGCTCACGGCCTTGTTGATATGCGTGATGCTTTGGCTGTTTCTTCGAATGTTTACTTTTATGAAATCGGGGGAGGTTTACCGGAAAGCGCCGCTAAACAAATGGGGTCTTCGCCCAGAGAGGGTTTGGGTATAGAAAAAATATCAAAATATATGAAGATGTTTGGTTTGGGTTCAGAAACCGGAATAAATCTTGGTTCTGAAAAATCAGGAATTGTTCCAACTCCGAAATGGAAGGAAAATAATTTTGAAGACGGTGATTGGAGAATAGGCGACACCTACCACACATCAATTGGCCAGTTTGGTTTTCAGGTGACCCCTATTCAAATGGCTCGTAGCGTGGCTTCAATTGCCAATGGTGGGTATCTGCTTAAACCTCAAATTAAACTCATCAACGATCAAGATAAATTTAAGATTGAAAAGAAAAAAATCGCTGTGTCTGAAGAATCTTTAAAGGTTGTCAGAGAAGGAATGAGACAAGCTGTTACAGACGGAACATCCAAAGGGCTTTCAATGGAAGCAATAGAGGTGGCATCAAAAACCGGCACGGCTCAAGTTGGAATATCAAAAAACTTTATAAATTCATGGGCAGTGGGATTTTTCCCTTATAAAAACCCCAAATATTCTTTTGCTGTTGTTATGGAAAAGGGTCCGGAGCAGAACACAATCGGCGGGGTTTTTGTTATGAGGAGAATGTTTGAATGGATGTATCAGTTTAGACCCAACATATTTTTGGATTAAGTAACCGCCTAAAAATTCGCTTGAGTTATCGGGGGGGGGGCTTAACTTTTTCGGATAGATATGTGTCGATTAAAAAAAGATTGACCCAAGGTTGGTCAATTCGTATAATAGGTCATTCCGGTTTAGGAGCTTTTATTTAATTATATTCACATATGACTGAAAATGACACACAAGAGAAAGAGTATTTAACCAAAGAGAAGTTTGAAGAAATCAAAAAAGAACTCGAAACCCTTAAAACAACAAGGCGAAAAGAGGTGGCTGAACAGCTTGAGTATGCAAAGTCTCTCGGTGATTTATCTGAAAATGCCGAGTATCATGATGCTCGTGAAATGCAGGCCAATCTTGAAGATAGGATTGGTCGTCTTGAAAAACTGCTTAAAAATGCTGAGGTCGTTTCTTCCCACGGCAATGACAGCGTGACTGTCGGTTCGAAAGTCGAGATTAGAAAAAAGAATGCTCAGAATACACAGACATACACGATCGTCGGCGCTGAAGAAGCTGATATGTCAGAAGGTAAAATATCAACAAATTCTCCTTTGGGTCATGCCATAATGGGTAAATCAAAGGGAGAAAATTTCACATTTAATACACCAAAAGGTGAAATGACCTTTGAGGTGGTAAATATAAAATAACTTTTATGTCCTCACTGGAGGAGATCAGAAAAGCAAGATTGGCAAAGCTCGAAAAGCTTAAAGAAGTTGGGGTGAATCCTTTCCCTTCTGAAGTTGAAAGAAGTCACACGATTTCTGAATTGCGTTCCGGTTTTGAAGAGCTAAGTAATGACAAAGCCAGTGTCAATATTGTTGGTCGTGTAATGTCTATTCGGGGTCAGGGTGCTATTGTTTTTGTGGATATTGATGATGGGAGCGGTCGTTTTCAAGCAGTTTTTAAAGAAGACGAACTTGGTGCCGAGCACGAGCTTTTTGTGAATACGGTTGATATTGGTGACTTTATCCAGATTACAGGAGAGCCCTTTACCACAAAAAGAGGTGAAGAATCTGTCGGTGTATCCGGCTGGAAGATGCTTACAAAGAGCTTAAGACCATTGCCGGAAAAATGGCACGGCCTTCAGGACTCGAATGAAAAACTAAGACGAAGATATCTTGATCTTCTTTTAGATACAGAGCTACGGGAGATGTTCAAACGAAAAGCCAAATTTTGGCAAAC
>CAZROQ010000104.1:0-2480 GCA_964601755.1 uncultured Candidatus Saccharibacteria bacterium | reverse complement strand
CTCGAGAAACCAAGTTACCCAAACCATTTACTAAATGATCTTTGTAAGCATTGTGTAATTTTTCCTCGGTTATGTCACTATCCTCAAAAGGACTCATTTCTCTTAAAACAAAATATCTCAAAGTTTCTGAACCATACTTTTTAACTATATCCATCGGGTCGATAACATTGCCAAGAGTCTTGCTCATTTTCTGCCCACCACTTATAACAAACCCATTAATAATAATGTGATCAGACGGAGGTAAACCAACAGAGATAAGCATTGATTGCCAACGAGCTGCTTGATGCTGGAGGTTGTCTTTACCACAGTACTGCACCACCACGGCTTCTTCCCAAAACTTTTTGAATTTTTCATCTTCAAAAGGCCAGCCCAAAGTTGATATATAGTTTACCAAAGCATCAAACCAGACATACATCACATGGTCTGGATCCCCGGGGACATCTATTCCCCAAGGCATTTTCTCTTTAAGACGGGAAATGGAATAATCTTCCAAACCGCTTTCAGCAAAAGATCTTATCTCATTTAAACGGCTTTGTGGAACAACAATTCCTTTTTTTGTATATAAAGCCAAAAGCTCTTTTTGTAATTCACTAAATTTGAAAAAATAGTTTTCTTCTTCAACTTCTTCTAATTTTTTACCCGGGTGATGAGGGCACTCTCCGTCAACAAGGTCTTTTTCGGTAACAAACATTTCACAACCAACACAATAAAGACCCCTATAAGATTTTTTATAAATATAGCCTCTTTCTTTGCATCTCTTCCAAAACTCCTGAGCAGACTTTTTGTGACTCGCTTCGGTTGTTCGAATAAATCTATCGTATGAAATATTGAGCGTGTCAGCCATAACCTTAAGACCTTTTTGCTCATCAACATATTGTTGTGGGTCTTTGCCCTCTTCAAGAGCCTTTTGATAAATCTTGATGCCATGCTCGTCAGCGCCGGTGTTAAAATAAACATCATGACCTCGAAGACGGGCGAAGCGGGCGACTGCATCTGCACGAACAAATTCAAGGGCATGGCCAATATGAGGGTTGGCATTTACATAAGGGAGCGTGGTTGTTATGTAGAAAGGTTTCTTTTCACTCATTTGATGTCTTCTAAAGTTCAGTTTTTTGATCTGTGTCTTTCGGTTCGGCAAAAAGCTTTTCTTTTTGAAAATCGTTCAAAAACTCAAGCAAAATAGCGGCGACCGGCACGGACAAAAGAATCCCCAAAAATCCCGCAAGCTGAGCTCCGGCAATAAGAGCCAAAATAACAACAATGGCAGGCACGCCGACAACTTTCCTGACAACAACCGGATAAATTAACTGGTTCTCAAACTGCTGAATTATCAAGTAAAGTCCGAGCACCAACAAAGCAAGCGTTGCCCCTCCGTCTATAGCTGCCACGGCAAGTGCGGGGACCACAGACAAAATTAATCCAAAAACGGGGATGAGCTCAAAAATACCGGCTAATGTCGCCAACAAAAGAGCGTGTTTGACACCCAAAAGAAGCAGGCCTAAATATGTCAAAACGCCGATGATTATAACCAACATTAACTGTCCTTGTAGCCATAGGCCAATTTTGGTTTCCGCTCTCTTCCACAGGTCAAGGACATAAGGTCTGTGCTTGTTTGGCGTAACCATTTTAAGGAATTTGGCGATCCCTTGTTCCTGCACAGAAAGATAGAAAGACAAAACAATAATTAGAACAAAGCTGAGGATGCCTCCGAAAACGGCGCTGATTGCGTTGATAAAACCACCGGATATGTTGGAAGCAAAAGAGTTTATCTGACCGACAATTTCCTTGACCGGAATACTTTGTTGGATATCTTGCACGACCGGTTGACTGCCGATAACAGAAGACTCATTAAAAGGACTCCAGAGATCTACGGACTTAACATAATTGGGTAATGAAGAAAGAAATTGAGATGTCTCATTTAATAGGGGCAGAACCAGAAAGAAAAATAATGAAACCAAAAAACCAGCCAAAGAAACAAATATCAAAAGAACTGCAGGCAGTCGAGGTATTCGCCTTCTTATAAACCACTTAATTATCGGCTCTATCGCTGAGGCAATGACAACAGCTGCCAAAACAACAAGAAGAAGATCTCTTAAAACAAAAGCTACAGCAACAAAAAGAAGAACCAAAACGGCTTTAAGAACGCTTGAAGGTGATATGTGGACTGTTACATTTTTGGGAAACTGGTCTGACATAGGTCAATATTATCAGAGACACGGCACTATTTCTATATTGAGAATATTTTTTTCCTCGACTATGCACGGGACAAGCGATTTACAATTTTCAATTTTCAATTTACAATTTTCATTGAATTTTCAAATTCCAATATCTCAATTAAAAAATACTTACTTTCGTTTCAAACATTTATTCGCGTTTTAATTCCTAATTCTTGATCCTTAATTCGTAATTCTTGATTCCTAATTCTTAATTCTTAATTCGTAATTCTTGATTCGTAATTCTATACTCTTGATTCTTGTTTC
>CAZROQ010000103.1:0-2502 GCA_964601755.1 uncultured Candidatus Saccharibacteria bacterium | reverse complement strand
AATGGTCGCCGCGCTGGCGGCGTGCAGCCAGGAAGCCCCTGCGACCATCAGGGGCCGGCCCTCATAAGGCGCAGACCGTCTTCTTTAAACCGTTTCTCAGGGTCTCCAACAGTTCTGATCAGACCTTTTTCTAGGTCTTTTTGACCTTCAAATAAGTCCACGAGACGATTCTTTTCCGGATTGTAGGCAATTGCATTGAATGTAAAATCCCGTCGTTCGAGGTCTTTTTCGACAGAGTCGCTAAACTCCACTTTGTCCGGCCTACGGCTGTCCGAGTATTCGTGTTCCGTGCGAAAAGGGGTCACTTCAACCACCTCCAAGGTTGGATCGATTTCTTTCTCCCCTTCTGATTCGTTTACTACACCAACTGTTCCGTACTCGTTTTCATAAAAAGTGTGCTCGAAAAAGTCTTGAATTTTTTCCGGATCTGCATCTGTAGCAATGTCCCAATCTTTCGGTTTTTTACCTAAAAGAAGATCCCTTACGCATCCTCCGACCAAAAAGGCCTCAAAACCGGCTTCGTGAAGAGTTTTGGTTACGCGTGAAACTTCTTTTGGGATTGAAAAATCTTTATTTGAAGCCATAAATTTAGTTACTCTATTTTATTACAGCTTTTGCTTTTTTCCTAATTTAAGATTATTATTCATCCCACTGCACCTGTGGTGAAATGGATATCACAACGGTCTTCGGAACCGTCGTTGGGGGTTCGAATCCCTCCAGGTGCACAGATTGTTTTCAAAATAAATATCTTAGGATATAATGGGCAACTAATTGCGGGTATAGTTTAGTGGCAGAACGTCTGGTTGCCAATCAGAGAACGGGAGTTCGATTCTCCCTACCCGCACAAAAACACGCCGAGAGGCGTTTTTGTGTGGGTGAGTAGGCAAACTGCTTTGCCTGCGTGGGAGAATCGAAAGGCGGAGCCATGTCCTGAATACTTGGAAGGACAGGCGAGCCCGGGCAGGAGCCACCCGGTATTTTCAGAGCGAAGCGAATGAAAATACCGAGGTGAGCTGACGCCGATTCTCCCTACCCGCACAAAAGACAAGTGAAGTTTGTAAGCCCCTGTGTCAAAAGATGGCAGGCAAGCATGAGGTGATGTGAAACTCGTCCCTCGTCTTTCATCTTTCTTGCGCAGATCGTTTATAAACATATCTTTATTTCCAGAAACCAAATCGTAAAAGTTTTACTTACAGACATAAATTTTGTACTAGAAAAAATTTGTGTCCTTTTAAAATACTTAATTTGAGCTGTAATTTTGAGCAAAAAAGTCAAAATATGTGGATAACTCCGTGGATATGTTGATTAAAAGGACATTTTTGAGTTGTGTCTTTTAGGCAAAAATGTCCTAAAAATGGCTGATACAAGCCACATTTAGGTATTTCGGCCAATTTTTAGCAAAAAAGATGTTTCACGTGAAACATTTACACTATTTCAGTATATGTTACACGTGTAACGCTACAAGAATTGGTTTTCTGTCTTTGTGCTGTATAATACTTAAATATGAATAATACTTAGATATGAAATACTCAATTACCGCCGTAAAAGCGATTATTTTAAATCAGGGAAACAAAATTCTTTCCATAGAGCAAAATATAAATGGCTTTAAGTTTTTAGATTTGCCCGGAGGAAAAATGAATTCAGACGAAAGTCCGGAAGAGGCCTTAAACAGAGAAGTTGAAGAAGAAACCGGCCTTGATATTGATATTGGTGAATGTTTAGGACCTTGGTGGTTTCAGATGAAAAAGGATCCTGAACAGCAGATCGTTTGCCTTACATACACCTGTCGTTTAAGGGGCGAGGATCAGGTTGTAAGCACCACTAATAATCCATCCGATGTGGAAAAAAAGGAAACGGAGAAGATGGTGTGGCTCACAAAAGAAGAGTTTTTAAGGCCTGAGTATCATAAAAACAGAGAAAACAGCTCTCTGACTGATTTGGTTAAAAAGTTACACCTGTAACTTAAATAATGGTTTCACATGAAACCCTCTCACAACAAAATCGGGCAGATAGGAGAGAGTATTGCTTGTAAATACCTTGAAGGTAAGGGATTTAAGGTCATTGAACGCAACTACAACAGAAAATGGGGTGAAATAGACATAATTTGCCACTTTAAAAAGAAAAAACTGCATTTTGTGGAGGTAAAAAGTGTTTCCCGTGAAAATGTTTCATATGAAACACCTGATTTTAGACCCGAGGAAAAAGTTGATGACAGAAAAAGAGCCCGCCTAAAAAGGGCTATTGAAACATATATGCTAGAAAGAAATGTTCCACACGAAACAGATTTTCAAATAGATCTTTTGGTTGTTTTTCTAAATCCGGAAACCAAACAGGCGAGGGTAGAGAGCTTGGAAAATATTATTTTGTAAAAGAAAAAGATGTCCGATACTTTTTCTCTTTTCTCCACCACCCAAAAAACACCTTGAATTGTTTATAAAAAAGCTTTTTAAACACTAAAGACTGCAGTCTTTAGTGTTTAAAAGCTTGGCTCTAGACCATGAA
>CAZROQ010000102.1:0-2532 GCA_964601755.1 uncultured Candidatus Saccharibacteria bacterium | reverse complement strand
AGCCCCAGCTTCCTTATCACCCTCAAGTGTTCTTCGGTACCATAGCCTTTGTGGAACTCAAAACCGTAATCAGGGTACTTCTCAGACATCCGACACACATACAGGTCTCTTTCTACTTTAGCCACCACAGAAGCAGTGCCTATCAAAATATCTTTCAAATCACCTTTTATTATTGTTTCCTGATTTATATAAGTGCGAGGTGCGATCAAACTCCCGTCAAGTCTGACATCATCAGTGAAGTGCGCATTACATTTTTTTAAGGCGCGGGATACGCCCACTTTCAATGCACAGGACATTCCATACTTATCTATAAACTTTGACCCGACAAAAACCCTAGAGACGGAGATGGCACCCTGCCCAGCAAGCTCTTTAATCCTTGCGTACCACAAAAATCTCTGCACTTCCGAAAGCACTTTGGAATCAGTAACTCCTTCTATGTGACGGACTACCCTCTTGTCAGTAACCCTCACAACGGCAACGGAAAGTGGCCCAGCCAAAGGCCCTCGACCCGCCTCATCTATACCAACAATCGGGTTAATTTCTATCATTTGCTATAATCCTAGCATGTCTGCACCAACACCATGGCAGAGTTGCAGATGATTGCCAAACATTTTCGAAAGACTAAAAAATATTTATGAAAAAATTACAAAAAAAAGAACCTCTCTCAGAGCCAACCAAGAGCTTCACGCATCTGCACACTCATTCCCACTATTCACTTTTAAATGCTTTGCCTAAAATACCGGAGCTCGTTGACACCGCCAAAAAAGACGGGATGCAAGCCTTGGCATTAACAGACAACTCAAACCTATACGGTGCCATTGAGTTTTATAAAGAATGCACAAAGAAAAAAATAAAACCAATAATCGGGATCGATGCCTATCTGGCTCCCAGAACAAGACACGACAAACAATCGCGGGTTGATAACCAATGGTTTCGCCTTGTTCTTTTGGCAAAAAACATAGATGGCTATAAGAACCTGATTAAACTTGTAACCATTGCCCACACGGAGGGCTTCTATTACAAACCGAGGATAGACAAAGAGATTCTTGAAAAAAACAAAGACAACCTGATCGTTATAATTCCTTCTTTTTCAGGCGACATTTCAAAAGCACTAGAAAATGACGATCTGGAGAAAGCCCAAGAACGGCTAAACTGGTATCGAGATAATTTTGATCCAGAAGATTTGTATCTTGAGATAACCCATCATCCGGAGATCGGCGGGCATGAAGACAAAATGGAAAAACTAAAAAACTTTGCTCAAAAAAACAACCTGCCCATAGTTGCTACGCAGGACATCTACTACCTAAACCCTGACGACCGTATGGCACGCGAGACACTAGTGGCCGTTCAAACAAACAGGGTTGTCGAGGAAAGCGGTTTCCAAAACGAAGAAGATGATTTTTCTTTTATAAGTTCCGAAGAAGCATTTAAAAGGTTTAAAAATGAACCGGAAGCACTTACCAATGTCGAAAAAATTGTCGAGGCATGCAACATAGAAATTCCGTTGGAGGTTTGGAAGTTTCCGGATTACATAGTCGAGTCGGGTCGTAGCTACGACGATGAGCTAAGCTACTTGGCACACAAGGGTCTCGAGGAAAAGGGATTGGCAGAAAAAAAAGAGTATGCGGATCGGCTTGATTACGAGCTTAATGTTATCAAAACCAAGGGCTACTCCCCATACTTTCTGGTTGTCGGGGATATCTTAAGAGAAGCCCACGAACGCGGAATTCTAACCACAATCCGAGGGTCTGTTGCCGGCTCTCTGACAACCTATGTACTTAAAATTACCAATGTTGATCCCATTGAGTATGAAATTCCTTTTGAACGATTTCTCAATCCGGAGAGACCTTCAGCACCCGATATTGATATGGACTTTGCGGATGATCGTAGAGACGAAATAATTGATTACTCTCGCGATAAATATGGCCACGACAAAGTTGCCCAAATAGGAACTTTCGGAACCATGATGGCGCGTGGGTCTGTTCGAGATGTCGCTCGGGCACTTGGATACGCCTATGAAGTTGGTGATCGAATTGCCAAACTAATCCCTTTTGGTTCACAAGGCTTTCCAATGACAATAGCTAACGCGCTAGAGATTGAACCTGACTTGGCAAAACTTTATAAAAATGATGACGACACCAGAGAAATAATTGATATGGCCCAAAAAATTGAGGGTTGCGCGCGCCACATTGGAATCCACGCTGCGGGTGTTGTTATTTCCCCGGATACACTGACCGACGATACTCCCCTACAGTATGACCCCAAAGGTGAAGGCAAGCTGATAACCCAGTACGATATGCACTCTGTCGGAGAAGACGGGGTTGGACTTCTAAAGTTTGACTTCCTCGGTATAACCAACCTGGCCATTCTTTCAAATGCCGTCAGATTAGTAAAAAAAATAAAGAATGTAGAAATAGATATTGAAAACATACCTCTGAAAGACAAAAAAACATTCGAGCTTTTATCAAAAGGTCAAACTATCGGTCTTTTCCAACTAAACGGAGAAGCAATGACGGCATTTCTTAAAGACCT
>CAZROQ010000101.1:0-2543 GCA_964601755.1 uncultured Candidatus Saccharibacteria bacterium | reverse complement strand
TAGCAACACAGCCGAGTCGGTAGACTCGGCTGTGTTTGCTATACATGAAAGGGGGATTCGAACAAGGAAAGGTGTCAGGAAAACATATGTTTTCCTGTGAAGGAAAGGATGAAAACCGTGGGTTTTCATAGCGTAACGAGCGGAGCCGGAACGAAGCGAGTGAGCAGTGAGTGTTCCCACCCCTTCCGCAGATGATCTGTAATGATCCGTACCCAAAATGCGGACACGGGGGCACTGACTTCTTTCGTTAGTATTAGTCATTAACAAAAGAAATATACCAACTCTAATATTCTGCAGAATATTAGAATGTGGTATGATAAAAGTTAATCCATGAAAGAAGCACGAAAACTTGAGCAATATTTTAAGGGAGCCGCCAACCACTGGCGACTTAAAATTATTATATGTATAGCCAAAAACGAGGGGATCAGTGTGGAAGAGCTGAGCGATAAATTAAAAGGTAATTTTAAAACCATATCGCAACATACTCAAACTTTGCATAAAGCGGGCCTTTTAGATAAAAAATATCGTGGTCGAAATGTAGAAAATCGCCTGTCGCCATATGGTAAAAAATTTTACTCTTTTATCAAAACTTTCTAAAAATACTCTAATATTCTGCAGAATGTTAGAGTATTAAAATTTAGAATGTTAGAGTATTGTTAGTGTGAAAATTCCAACTTTTTCAAAAATTAAACAAAGCCCGTATTTGAAGCTCATACTTTTCTTTGTTTCTTTTGTTTGGTTCATAAGTTTTTCGAGGATAGTCCTCCCTATTCATTTGCTTCAAAGCGGTCTTTCTTTTTCTGATCTTGCTATCGGTGGGTCGCTCGATATTTTAGGACAGGTTCTGACTGTTTTTTTACTGTCCCGACTTCATCAAAAAAACAAATATATCTGGTTTGTTTCGATTTTTCTCTATATTCTCGTTTTCTCTTTGCAGGTTTTCTTACCAATTGCACCGATTTATTTTGTAAGCACATTCATTGCCGGAGTCGCTTCCGTTTCTTTTTATGGAACATACAATGTTAGCCACTTTGAACTAACACCTCGAAACAAAACAGGTTTTGGAGCAGCAACTTTTTTCAACATTTTAATAGGAGTTGGAATCTTAGCGCCAGTCTTTGCCGGTTCCGTGGCTTCGTTCTCTGTTTTTGCGCTCTTTTTCCTTTCATTTCTCTTTGCTCTCGTTCCCCTCTCACTTTTATGGTTTCAGACAGATATACAGATTAGCTTTTCATTACGAGAATCATTGAAAGAAATATCCAAGGTTAAATCAATAATTTTTATTAGAGGTTTCCATGAGGCGCGTGGACTAGTCATTGATCTTATTACATTCAAAATTTTAACTGACTTTTTTGACCTAGGTTTGTACGGAACTGTAATTGCCATTTTGGGTATTATCATCAGACATTTGGTTGGCTTACAAAGCGATAAAATGAAAAGTAAAAAATCTATCATTGCTCCGCTTGCTATCCTAAACGGCTTTCTAACATTTTTGTATATGTTTGATATTTTTCAGGTAAATATTTTATGGTGGGGGATGCTCAACTTGGTCGCAGGAAAAGTGGATGGGATATTTGATCAAACAGCCCTGGCATTTATAATGGATGAAACAAGAGATCGATTGAAAGCTACTTTCGGTCGGGAGTTTGTCTTGAATCTTGGCAGGTTGGCAGGAACCCTGGTTGTCGTACTTGGTTTCGTAATTCCAGGTTTTCTTGATTACTCAATAATGATTCTGGCACTTTCAATGTTCGTCTATGCTGTAGTTGTTTGGCGGATGAAGCTCACATGTGCTGATTAAAGTCAGTTCATTTTTGTTCTTCGGCAAAATATTTAGTGTAGAATATGTTTATGGAAAAAAGCAGTCAGGATCTTGTGCACGAAATAAAGTACCACTCATCCAAGAGGATTGGTTTATTCAGGTCTCTTTCGGTTGCCGAGCAGGCTTCTGTTTTTGAACATCTTTCAAGACATATTCAACAAAGTATTGTGCTTAAGCTGAAAGACGCCGAGTTGGTTGAGCTTTTGGATCAGATGGATATGCAGGATGCAGAGAACACTTTATTGCTCATTGATAATGAAAAAAGATGTAAAAAGCTGATTGCCAAGGTGAAAAATGAGCGACAAACAAAGTCCGAGTATTTTTTGCGTTTTCATCCGCGAGCAACGGTTTCAATGGTTAATTTTAATTATCTCCTTCTATCGGATGACACAACTATAGAAAAGGCGGCAGATGCTATTGATGAACACTACAGAGAGGTCGGCAAATTGCCGGAAGTTTTAGTACATAAAAATGGTCAGTTTCAAGGAGAGGTTCCGTTTGCCACTTTGGTTCGAGAGGATAACTCAAAAACACTGAGCCATTTTGTAAAACCGGTTGATGCGGTTGATTACAAAGAAGAGGTTAAAAAGACTATCGATAGTTTTAGCAGAAATGAACACAAGAAAGTTGTTGTTCTCGACGCGGACAAAAGCGTTATCGGTATTATCTATGCCGATGATGTATTGGCGCTTATTAAAAATAGACCGGCATCAGCTTTGTA
>CAZROQ010000100.1:0-2587 GCA_964601755.1 uncultured Candidatus Saccharibacteria bacterium | reverse complement strand
TGATACGGCCAAGTTCTCGGCGGATGGTGTAGAGATCGAGCAGTGCCTGAGTTGGATGTTGACCTTCTCCGTCACCGGCGTTGATGATGCTGACCTTGTGCTTTTCTGCCACAGATGCCGCTCGCTCCGCCGCTCCGGTGTCTGGGTGGCGAAGAACGATGATGCTCGGGTAGTACCGGCACAGGACTTCGATCGAGTCCTCTAGAGTCTCGCCTTTGATTGCCGACGAGAACTCAGATGCATTTTCGGTCGTGGAAACCTGCATCCCGAGATGGAATCCGGCATGGGTGAATGAAATTCGTGTTCGCGTCGACGGCTCGTAAAAGATGGCGCTCAAAATCTCGTCTGGAAATAACTCGCGAAGCCCGGCTCTGCCAACCGGATTACTGAACTGGGAAATAACCTCATCGGTCCGGTCGAACAGGCGGGTTAGGCTTCCTGTGTCGAACTGCTGTGAACGAAGAATGTGGGGCATCCGGCTACTCCTTGTGTGAGTGTGCGTGGTTCTGGATGAATACTAAGTAAAAAATTACCAAATTACAATTTTTTAAGAATGAAATAAAGGATATGGTATACTTAGGAGCAAGAAGCTCATGAAGCTCGATTAATAATTTATGAGCACTCATATTTTAAATTCCATGTCAGAAGACGGATCTTCGCCTCAAGAGCTCCGTTGTCATAAGTGTGGCAAGCTCTTGGCAAAAAATGATGTCAAGCAGAGCAATTTAGAAATTAAATGTATTCGTTGCGGAGCGTTTAACTCTATTTTTAAATATATAAATGATCAAGTCATTATCACGGACTCTGAAGGCGTAATTTTGTATGCCAACAATGTTTTACAAGAAGTAACCGGTTATTCTATCGAAGAAGTGGTGGGCAGGACCCCTGCGCTTTGGGGAGGACAGATGTCTGATGTTTTTTACAAGAATATGTGGAACGAGATTAAAACCCAAAAAAAACCGATAGTGGTTAAGGTTACTAATAAAAGGAAAGATGGCACTTTGTATAACGCAACTCTTAGAATATCACCTGTTTTCGATACAGAGGGGCGTATTCAATTTTATGTAGGAATGGAAAACATTATTAATTCAGAATCTTAAAAAACATGAAAAAAGCACCTATACCAAAGTATGAAAAAGAGAGAATTTGCGCCGTGCATGCATTAAATATACTCGACACTGCGACAGAAGAAAGATTTGATAAGATAACCAAAGAAGCGGTTGAAAGATTGTCATGCCCGATATCAACTATCACTATTATTGACTCTAATAGAGAGTGGTTTAAATCATTTAAGGGTTTAGATGTACAAGAAGGTCAGAGAGATATTTCAATGTGTGGGCATGCACTTGTTGCTACCGGTATGACTATCATTGAGGACACATTGAAAGACGAAAATTTCAAGGATAACCCAATGGTTATTAATCCACCGTATATACGATTTTACGCAGGAATGGCTCTTCATGAAAATAGAACTTTCTTGCCAGTGGGTGTATTTTGTATAAAAGATATCAAACCCAGAAAGGTTTCTTCCGAAGAAGTCTCAATTATTATTGAGCTGGCTGAAAAAGCGGAAAAGGAGCTAAATAACTTTCGTTAAGAAAGATCTTTTTATAAAATATCTACAAGTGCCTATATTAAGAGTTCTTTTTAAACAGTAGTTAATTGTTTTGGTTTTTTACAATAAACGAGTTTATTTCCGAATCTATTCATTTTGCCTACGCAGGTAGGCTCTCGCCACGGAAGTCTTTATGAAATTAAGTAAAAACCTCAGCCTGACTTATTTGTTATAATTTTTGTATGAAGACAGTTTTAATTACAGGTATCAGTCGTGGTATCGGTGCGTCTCTTGCCGATAAATTTTTGAGTGAAGGCTGGTTTGTTTTGGGGACTATCTATAAAGGAAGTGCAGACTTTGAGCGTGAAAATTTAAAAACATTCAAACTGGACCTGTCTTCTACCGAGAAAATTAAAAAGTGCACAGAGGAGTTAAAGGATTTGGGTCAAGAGGTGGATGTTTTGATCAACAACGCCGGCGTGTTGCTGGACGAAGAAGAAACCCAGGTGATATCCGACAAATTGAGAGAAACGCTCGAAATAAATCTTATTGGAACCATTGATTTTACTGAAAAAGTTTTGCCTCTTATCAAACAAGGAGGGCACATAGTAAATACATCCTCATCGGCGGGTTCACTCGATGGAGTTGGCCACTCAAGCCATTTCGAAGGTCATTACCCTGCTTATAAAATTTCTAAGTGTGCAATCAATATGTACACCAGAACTTTAGCCTATCGGCTCAAAGGAAAAATAACTGTCTCCTCGATCCACCCCGGTTGGGTCAAAACCGATATGGGCGGGGAGGAGGCGGACACCACTCCGGCAGAAGCGGCTAAAAATATTTATGATTTTGCCATCTCCAATCCGAAGTCTGGCGAATTCTGGCACGGAAGCCAACGAATGCCGTGGTAATTACAAAATGGAATCTGAAATTCTAATTCAATCTTTTCAAAACTGGTGGTGGCTCGCCTATCTTTTAATCTTTTTGGGGATGCTTATCGAAGGGGAGATCATGATCTTCGGCGCCTTTTTA
>CAZROQ010000099.1:0-2594 GCA_964601755.1 uncultured Candidatus Saccharibacteria bacterium | reverse complement strand
GTTGACCTTAAAATGCCTTCCGGAGAGGTTAGGAAAGTTCAAGGCAAAGCTTTTGCGACTGTAGGTGAAGTTTCCAATGAAGAATACAAGCTTAGAAACATCGGTAAGGCGGGTCGAAACAGGTGGCTGGGCAAAAGGCCGAGAGTTAGAGGTTCCGCTCAAAACTCAGTTGACCACCCAATGGGTGGTGGTGAGGGGCGTTCTCGCGGTCGGAGAAAACACATCAAGACCAAACAGGGAAGAGTTGTCGATAAGGGAAAGAAAACACGGAAGCCGAAGAAATATTCCAACAAGCTTATTGTTAGCCGAAGAAAGAGTAAACGGCGCCGTTAAGACCTTGTGCCAACCCATTACTTTTGCTAACATGGGTCGGCGCTAAAAAGCGTATTTTTTATTACAGAATTTATGAGTAGATCACTTAAAAAAGGACCAAGTGTCGATGAGAAGTTATTGAAAAAGATCGACGGCAAGAAACCGAAGGAAGTCGGCGTTGTTAAGACATGGGCACGGGCAAGTATGATTAGCCCAGAGATGGTCGGTTTTACTTTTGGTGTTCACAACGGCCGAAAGCATATAGATGTTTTGATAAGTGAAGATATGGTTGGTCACAGATTGGGTGAATTTTCACCTACGAAAACATTTCATAGGCACGGAGGTAAGATGCAGAAAGAAATTGAGACGAAGGCCAAAGAACAAGAAATTTCCGCTGCAAAGGCTTCTAAGGCATCAACAGAATAATGCTTATGATTCAAGGACATGCTACATTGAAAAACTATCGTCAGTCACCTCGGAAGGTCAGGCTTGTAACTGATTTGATAAGAGGCAAAAAGACCGAGGAAGCTCTCGCAAATCTTGCCTTTGCCGGAAAGAGATCTGCCGGCCCTGTTAAAACGCTTTTAGAATCCGCACTGGCTAACGCGAAAGACAAGGGATATGATGGGGACAATCTTTTTGTTTCTTCTGTGAGAGTAGACGAAGGCCCAACAATGTTTAGAAGACGCCCCCGGGCAAGAGGTTCTGCTTCGCCGATAAGAAAGAGGACATCGCATATTTATTTGGAAGTTTCAGATAAAGATAAAGAAGATAAAACCGTTTCTTCCGAGGACAAGCCTGTGTCGCCGGAAGGAAAAAAGAAAAACGAAGCCACTGTTAAGAAATAATTATTTATGACACACACAGTACATCCATTTTCACACAGACTGGGAATAATTCGCGACTGGAAGTCGCGCTGGTTTGGCGATAAAGACAAATATAGAGATTTTCTAAAGAGTGACATTGTTATTAGAAAATTTCTTGAAAAAGAACTCAAAGGGCAGTTTGTTAGCAGTATTGAAATCGAGAGAGGCGAGAAGGAGCTTCGGGTAATTATCGAGACATCACGACCGGGTATGGTTATCGGCAGAAACGGGGAAGGGTCGGTAAAGATAAAAGATGCTCTTACTAAAATTTTGAATAAAGAGAATCTTGTCTCAAATGAAGAGATAAAGATTGATGTTCGGGAAATCAGATCACCTGAATCCAGCGCTCCTATAGTCGCTCAGATGATAGCTGAAGGTCTTGAAAAAAGACTTCCTTTTAGAAGGGTTGCTAAACAGACCATTGAAAAAGTTATTGCTAATCGGGATGTTGCCGGCGTTCGAATAGAGTTGGCGGGTCGTCTTGGCGGTGCGGATATGGCGCGAAGGGAAAAAATGATGAAAGGCAGAGTACCTTTGCAGACATTTAGAGCAGATATTGATTATTGCCACTACGAGGCCAAACTTCCTTACGGTAATCTTGGTATAAAAGTTTGGATATACAAGGGTGAAATATTTGAAGGTGACGACAATAAACAAAAGAAAGCTACTGTTAAAAGAGGTAAGTAATAAATATGTTATTCCCAAAGAAAGTAAAACACAGAAAGTGGCACAAGATGAGAACGAACAGTACCAAACGGGTATCTTCGAAGGCAACTCGTGGAGTAAATGTCTCTTTCGGTTTTGCCGGTCTAAAGGCACTTGATCAGGGGAGGATTAATTCCAGGCAGATAGAGGCCGCTCGGCGCGCCCTTTCAAGATCTTTGGGTAAAACTGGCAAAACATGGACCAGAATTTTCCCCGACAGACCTTACACCAAGAAACCGCCGGAAGTTAAAATGGGTAAAGGAAAAGGGGATATTGAAGGATATATGACTGATGTAAAGCCGGGCCAGATAATTTTTGAGGCTGATGGTGTTTCACCAGAGGTTGCCGAGGCTTCTTTGATCAAGGCTGGAAAAAAATTACCCGTTAAAACAAAGGTGGTTCTGAGATAGAAAAGGTTGCAAAAAACTTTTTGAAATGTAAGATACTTCGAAACGATATGGGTAGTACTAAAAGAAACAAAGAAATAAACAAGAAAACTGATACCGACCTTAAAAAAGAGTTGGTAGAACGAAGAAAGGATTTGAATGATTTCAGATTTGATGTTGCCGGTACGCAAAGTAAAGACAGCAAGCACCAAAAAGGCATCAAGAAAGATATAGCCAGAATAATGACCGAATTAAACAAGAGAACAAAACAAGGTAAATAAAAGATATGAAAAAAGAAGTAAATCAGCCCGAGCAATCGGCGGAG
>CAZROQ010000098.1:0-2604 GCA_964601755.1 uncultured Candidatus Saccharibacteria bacterium | reverse complement strand
GTTGCTATATGCGGAAGGGGTGGGATTCGAACCCACGCGGGGCTTGCGCCCCCAACGGTTTTCGAAACCGCGCCGATAGGCCTCTCCGGCACCCTTCCGTGGATAAAGATAAAGCTAACAAACTTTTGCCTTTTTCACAAAAAATGCTACTATTTTCGGCATTGTCTTTGCTTTTCCTACACCTAGCGTAGCTTTAGCGAAGCAGGGGCCCCATCGTCTAGCCCGGTCCAGGACGCCAGGTTTTCATCCTGGTAACGCGGGTTCAAATCCCGCTGGGGTCACAGCCACTTTAAGACCAGTCTGACAAGACTGGTTTTTTAGTGGCTGACGGGTCCAGAGCGGGATTTGAAAGACGGAGGCGGTATACAAGAATTGCGAAGCAATTGCTTGTCGCCGAGTCCGGGCAGGAGCCACTTAGCGAGGTAGTCCGA
Source organism: uncultured Candidatus Saccharibacteria bacterium (assembly GCA_964601755.1). Lineage (GTDB taxonomy): Bacteria > Patescibacteriota > Minisyncoccia > Phycocordibacterales > CAZROQ01 > CAZROQ01. The sequence goes on along the minus strand of CAZROQ010000098.1, from coordinate 2,173 downwards.
GCTTGGTGAGCTAACGCCAAATCCCGCTGGGGTCACCTAAACAAAAAACCACCCGAAGAGGTGTGGTTTTTTGTTTAGGTCTAGGGATTTGAAAAGGTTATTTTGTGATTTTGCGAAAGCTTGGAGTAAAATTATGAAAACCTGCACTGAAGTTGCCTCGCCCTGCGCGGATTTGAAGCCTAGGTTGAAGTATCTAATTGTTTGAATATTTTCAAAAAATTCTTTGTGATAAACTTCGCCAAGTATGAAAAATTTACTGATTAGCATTTCATCGTTTGTGGTTTTTGTTGCAGGTTTATATTTTTTAGCAAATATTCAATTATTTTACGCAGTCGGTTTTGGCATTTTGTTGTTAGTCCATGAATTAGGACATGTATTTGCTTTGAATAAAATAAAGGTAGAGATAAAAGGCGTTTATTTTTTACCTTTTGTCGGCGCAGTCACGGCTGGTAACAAAGAAATAAAGACCGAAAATGAATATGCTTATTTAAAATACTTTGGTCCATTTGTCGGAACACTTGGGGTGTTACTAACACTAGCTCTTTTTTTATTTCTGAAAGATGAAAGATTTTTGAATTTGGTTTTTTTTGGTTCTATATTGAATCTTGTGAATATGGTTCCCATAACGCTTCTTGATGGACATGGAATTTTGAGAGGTTCAATCAAATATATAGAGTGGATTGGTTTTTTAATCTTAGTTATCTTGGGATTTTTTGTATTTCATAAATATGTATTTACGCTCTTTTTTCTCATAATTTTTACACTTTTTTCTGACTCACCAACAAAAAAGGCTACTGGATTTAAAGTTCATGAGGTAATCCTTGTCAGCGTATTTATATTGGCCATGATTATTCTAACAATAAACATTGAAGGAGATTGGGTGTGGAATATACCCCTTATTGCACTTTCAATGTACCTATTTGGGGTCTACATAAAATCTACTTGTTTCGATGACAAGAAAAAACAAATTGATAAAAAAGGTATCACTTCTATAACTCCGCTGACTAAAAAAGAAAAGGTTTTGTGGATTACAAAGTACACACTTCTTGTACTTGTTTTGTTTGCTACTGCGTTTTATTCCAGTTAAAAAATATCAAAAACCTGCGAGGAGAGTAGCGAAGCGTTGAGAACCGAGGGTTCCCAAAGCGCAGGCAAATCCGAGCAGTGGTGTTCCCACCACTTCCGCCATTGACCTGTACCCCATAAATTGACCCAATAAACACTAGAACCTGCTGGTTTTAGTGTTTAGCGAAAACAATGTGCAACATCCGATGTTGCACATTTTTTACTACTTATCAAATTTGTGTATACTGCACCACATGAAAAATACGCAAATAATCATACTGGCTGCCGGCAAAGGCACCCGCATGGGTCACGACGGCCCCAAAGTGCTTGCCGACCTTAAGAGAAAACCACTGATAAAACACCTTCTTGAAAGTGTCGAAAAAGTGGCGGAGCACTCCCCCATTATCGTTGTCGGCCACCAGAGAGAAAAAGTTGAACAAGCACTGGGCGACAAATATAAATATGTCTCTCAAAAGGAACAAAAAGGAACAGGACACGCTGTTCGCGAAGCCCTCCCCTTTGTACAAAAAGAAAATATCTTCGTCTTGTATGGAGATATGCCTCTTTTGAAAGCAGAATCAATATCTAAGATGGTTACCGAACACGAACAGAGCAAAGCTGTTTTTTCAATGGCGACAACAGAAGTCCCCGACTTTGATGACTGGCGATCCGGCTTTTATAGATTCGGCAGAATTATCCGAGAAAACGGAAAGATTGTGGGAATAAAAGAGCAAAAAGATGCAGAAGAAAAAGAGCTTGAAATAAAAGAAGTTAATCCGGCCTATTTCCTGATGAACACCCAGTGGGCACGAGAAAATATCAAAAAAATTGGCAACCAAAATGCACAAGGTGAAATTTATCTCACGGATCTGGTGGCCATAAGAAGCAAGGAAGGTGCTGAGATTAATTCTTTCCCGATTGATCCACACGAAGCACTCGGGGCAAACACACAAGAGGAGCTTCTTATTTTAGGAAGGTTTGTGTAAAAAATAACACCCCTAGTCCGAAAACTAGGGGTGTTTCTATCTCCTTACTCCTTTCCTTTTGGGATGCTAGGAAGCCCGCTGAATCGTCAGACGGCCGTGCCCCCCGAGCCCCCCGAGCCCCC
>CAZROQ010000097.1:0-2606 GCA_964601755.1 uncultured Candidatus Saccharibacteria bacterium | reverse complement strand
ATGCCAATTCGGATTCGAACAGTAACTCGGATTCGAACAGCAATGCCAATTCGGATTCGAACAGTAACTCGGATTCGAACAGCAATGCCAATTCGGACTCGAATGCCGATGCCGAAGGTGGCGGAGGAGGGAGCTCGTCTTCCAACTCTGACGCCACGGCCGGCTCGGGTTCGTAAAAAACACCTGTGTTTCTGAGAACGCCCCGAGAGATTGGTTTATCCAACTCTCGGGGTTTTTTGTTTTTAGCATCTTAAAAGAAATACGGTTTCTATTAAATAAACTATATAAAAGACATTTTAGTTATCCACAGTTTTGTCCTTTACATTTTATAAAGGACAAATATAATATATGCCAGATGTCGGCTTTGAATAAACAAGAACGGAAGAGCTGACGACAGCACCTTAAGCCGAGATTGATCATCTCGCATAAAGTAAGACCACCAACAACTCGAGCTGGCCGGTAGATTCTAGGGCAACCCCCCAACAATACCCCAATCAAAATAAGCCCTCCCTCTCTCTCACATTGGTATTGTGTCGCCCCAAAACCTGCTGGATGTATCTTACAACCCACCCGTTTGTCACCTGATAAGCGGGTGGTTTTTAATACCAACCCAAGAAACTGTCTAAAATCTCTCAAAAATATGGCTTGCATACTTGTTTTTGGTTAATTTAAATCTCGATGAGATTCGAGACAGTTTCTAAGTAAAAAATTACAATAATGTTCTAAAGTGCTAATGTTGGACATCAAAAACAGGGGCGATATATATCCCCTATTTTAGAGCATTTAAAATCACACAACTTAAAAAATAATTTTTTAGTGTATTTAGGATCTTTTTTTACTAACGAAACACCGAGAACCTCGGCGCCTGCCGGCAGGCAGTCTCTTGGCGCGGGGGCCTATATAGGTTTCGCGTGAAACGCCTTTTAATCTACAGAAAGTTCGTATTTTTGCAGATCTTTACTTACCGAATATGTTATTCGTGAAACATTACCCTTTTTGTCCAAAAAACCCTCTTTTTTTAAAATATCCATTAATTCTTCGGTTGATTTGGCTTGTGGATATGAGTTATTGTTTAGATGATACATCTCTAGGCTCAGTTTCAGATTATTTGCGCTAACTACAGACGCTACCTGTTGTGCGCCCGAAAGGTTTGAAAGAAATGAGTCTTCTGTAACAGAAAACGCCAAAATCGCTGTAAATAATAAACCCGCAAAAACTGCTGTAAATATACCTTTCATAAATATAAATTATGACAGAGCTTTAAAAATGAGATCGAAACCTTTTAGAATTTAACTTATAGGCGAAAAAAATTATCTCTTCTCGGCTGTTTCACACCATTTAAAACTCAGTTGTAAAGTTTATTACAAAAAGCGCGCTAAAACAAGCCTTTGAATAACCCCGCCCATCTCTCGACTCTCTTGGTGATCTCTCAATATAGCCTGTGACACTGCAGATGCCACAACGATTTTTGCCCTCGACACGCTCGGGACAAGCGATTTTCAATTTTCAATTTTCAATTTTCATTGAATTTTCAAGTTCCAATGTTTCAATTAAAAAATCACTATTTCGTTTCAAACATTCATTCGGGTTTTGATTCCTAATTCTTGATTCGTAATTCCTAATTCGTAATTCCTAATTCTTGATTCTTAATTTGTTTTTTACTAACGACACAGCCCCAAACCCAACACTTCTAGCCTTTTTCGAATGACTGGGTGAGATTAGCTTGCCTGCCAGCAGAGAGGGTAAAACTAGCGTGGTCAAAAGTTCTGCGGTATTAACACAGAGCTTTTGGCGCAGGGGCTATACACGATATTTTGAACGAATCTTACTTTTTTGGCTTTCTTCGGCTGTTTCTTTGGCCTCTCTCCCCTTTTCTCCAAGTGATTTCAATTCATCATCTTTTAGTTTAGACAGCTCTTTGGCTTTTTTCTTTAAAAGATTTTCTTTATTTCCTTTGGGATCGTCAAGAACTTCTTCCAAAAGAGCGTGCAGAATAAAACCGATTCTGGGACCGGGCTTTTCTTCAGTGGCTTTCATTATGGTTTCACCATTTATCTCAAGCATTCCCACTGACACCGGATCGGCTATAACCTCTTCTATCATCGACTCATACTTTCTTAGTCGATATGGCCGATCTTTGGGACGACCCATACCCGTTCTGTCGCACTGTCTTAAATGGACCAAGTTCCAAATGTCTTCTTTTCCAACATTTCTTATCACCCTTCTTATCGCAGATGGCGATATCTGATCAGGATCAGCGAAAAACATATGCCAACGAACCAGTTTTGTTACACATGAAACAAGGTCTTTGGGGTATTTTAGGCGGTCTAGAAGCACTTTTTGAGCCATTTTAGCCCCAATTACCTCATGTCCGTAGAAAGTCCATTCTTTTTTACTGCCTTTTCTACGACTTTTAGGTTTCCCGATGTCGTGAAACAGCGAAGCAAGTTTCACATGAAACGGAAGTTCCTTGTCCGCAGATGCTTGTAGAGTTCTTAATAAGTGCTCCCAAACATCATATTTGTGAATACCTCCCTGCTCTACGCCATAAGTTTCCTCAAGTTCAGGAATAATATACTGAATCATTCCCAGTTTTCGGCACATTT
>CAZROQ010000096.1:0-2634 GCA_964601755.1 uncultured Candidatus Saccharibacteria bacterium | reverse complement strand
TACAAACCTGATAGTATCAAAGTTGCTGTTGGTTGTCTTAAGCCACTCTGCAAAGTCCTGTGCAATCTCAATCTTTTGACGATCAGAGGTGTTAGAGTTCGCAATAACTTCTGCAATCTTATTGAAATGTTTCTTAGTCATTTTCACTTTTTAATCCTTTTTTACTTTTGTTGTTAATAGAAGATAACTAAGGAGCTTTCCTACTGGGGTCCGGGGCTTGCTGCTGATTTGAGTTCTTTGAGTTCTTTTTGTATCTCTATGTATCTTTTCCAAACTTCTGGCTTACAAGCATTTTTGTCTGGTACGTCAACCATGCCTTTGCCATCGCATCGTACACATTCTATACTATAAAGTTTTCGGTTTGCCTCTATACCATCAGAGAATGTGGGGTCAGTATAATCACCTTTGCCTTTACATTTTGGACAAGTGCTTTTTTTAGTTGGAAGCTGTTCACATATATGCTTGCCGTCTTCAGTGGTCATGTGAATAAACATATTATTGTTGCCGCTTTCTATATTTTTATAGAATAGCTTCACTCAAAGATGCCTTCGATCAAGGCATTCATGGCACCAATAACAGTGTTTTCCCCACACTCATCGCAAGGGTAGTCCTCAGCATCTCCCTCACAACAACCTCTAATTGCCCCACAGCTTGTGCAGACACCCTCCATGTTGTTTTCCATGTCGGTATAAAAATCAATCGAAAGTCGCACGTTACTCATCAGAGCACCTATCAGCAATATTAAGAATAAAAAATCCCACAAAAAGACACACGCCTGAAGCAGGGTTCAAAACAACACCAGCAACAAGCATTGCAACACAAAGTGCGCCGACCGCCCTCTCTAGGCGAAGCCTGCTTGTAACACTTTTTACAATGGCCTCATTATTATAAACGGTTACAGAAGTGCAAGGACACATAAGCTACCTACAGTTATAAAAAGTTTCGCAAGTATTGCAGATATAATCACGGCAATCCGAAGGATCATACTCCAAAACCTTGCACTGTTTGTTAGTATCTCCAAAGCAAGTGTTGCCTACCACAACATTTTCAATAAGGGAAGCAACGATCACTACAACAACAAATGCACAAAAAATAGTAGCAAGAAGCTCCCAAAGGGTAAACCCACTAATTGATCTGCTCATTTCTTTACCTTTTTAGTTGGCTTCATTAAGATCTGGAAATACATACTCATTAACGAGCTTATGTGTTACAGAAATAGCAACCTCATGGTTGCCAAACTCCTTGAGGGCCTCTTCATAAAAAAGGTTGGTAAGCTCACCGATACTAACATCATTGTAAATTTTTAGAGTCTCGTAATTCATACTGATTTTCCTTTTTAAATAAAGCTGTCAGGCTGTCACCCGCAAAGATCCCGGCGAGGGTTTTTTTCTGTCTGAATGCACATAAACATATTACGACAACAATTTTATTTAAAGGGCCATGGAGGAGTAGAGCCTGACCAGGGACCGTCTGAATCGCTGTCACTGTCTGAATCGGAGTCGCTATCACTGTCACTATCTGAATCGCTGTCACTGTCTGAGTCGTAGTGACTATCTGAATCACTGTCTAAGTAGGAGTCGCTGTCTGAATCGCTGTCTTCATCATCCTGACCACCTGCTCCGCCATCAGCATCTTCACCGCCATCACTGTTATTGCCGCCATCAGCATCTTCACCGTCTTCGCCGTTATCACCGCTATCCTGACCATCTTTATCGACTACATCAACAGCATCTTCAACACCATCTTCCACACGGTTTGCAATATAAAGTGGATCGTTTGGAACAAAGCTATTGCTTCCATCGTCACATTCTACAAGCGTACCACCTTCAACTTCTTTAACATTGCAATATAAATAATCTCGACCAGTATATACCGGATCACCGCAAGCAACCCAAGAAACAATTATGGCAAGCAGAATAAACAGAATAAAATACCTATTCATTTTATATCCTTACCCCCTATTTTTAATTTAAAACTATATGCTCTATGTATGTGTGTTTTTATATTACCTGTTTTATTATTCACACATTTAAAATTTACTTTAAATTGAGTGCTTCACATTTTTCAACACACTTCTCTGAAAAGATAAAACTTCTTATACATAAAACATGAGCTAGTATTTTATTTATGCGTAGGAATAAAGGTCTTTGACTAATGAGTGGTTTTTTATATTCAAAGTTAAAGATGCTTCTAAAAAATTTTTAATGTATCGTTGACGCAGGTAACTATAAAACCTTTCCTTCTTTCGTGGGAAAGTGCTCTACCTCTCTAAACCTACAAGAGCTGGGAAACTCAACCTTATATTCAAAGCCACTGTTCCACCCGTTCTGATAACCTTGAGCGTAAAAAGAATCGCCGAAGTAAAAAGATGTTCCGAGTCCGAGTACAAAAGAAGTAAGGATCAGTAAAGAAACAAAAATAATTTCATGGGTTCGGTCTTCAGTAATCTGAGTGCGAGACAGATCAGCAACCGAGTAAGTGGGTCTATCTATATTCATTTAAAAATATTCTCCTTACAGCCTATTCGAGATCAGGCTGTATTATAATGTAAAAAGGATTAATGGGCTCTTCACAATATATTGAGTGTCATCACTAATACAATCCTAATAAAGAAACATAACCATAACCTCAGCA
>CAZROQ010000095.1:0-2706 GCA_964601755.1 uncultured Candidatus Saccharibacteria bacterium | reverse complement strand
GGGCCGGGGGCGGGAGTTCATGGAGGTGAGGTGGTCGTTTCCGGCTATCTTGATCAGCTTCTTTCTTATGATTATAAAGATGAAAAGTCTTTGACGCTTAAGTATCTTCGGGGTGAAAAGGAAATACCGGTTCCGGAAAAAAGACGCAGTGCTCAGAAAGGGAACCTGTCCGTTAAAGGTGGAAAGGTTTTTAATATCAAGAACATGAGTGTTGATTTGCCTCTTAACAAATTCATCACAATTACCGGTGTTTCCGGTTCGGGTAAATCATCGTTTATGCATGAGATACTTTATAAAAATTTACAGGCCAGATTGGTAAGAAAGAAAAGGTCTCCTGAAACTTACAACTGCAAGACTTTTACGGGTTCAGAGTATTTGGGGCGTTCTGTTCTGATAGACCAGTCACCTATAGGCAGAACTCCCAGATCGAATCCGGCTACTTACACAGGGACATTTACCTTTATTCGTGAACTTTTCTCGGAAACACCTGAAGCCCGCGCACGAGGTTGGAAGCCTCGAAGATTTTCTTTCAATGTTAAAGGTGGTAGATGCGAAGCCTGTCAGGGAAATGGTTATGTGGCTATTGAGATGCATTTTTTGCCGACGGTTTATGTGCCTTGTGATGTTTGTCGAGGTACAAGATTTATGAAAGAAACTCTCGATATAAAGTATAGGGATAAAAACATCTTTGATGTTTTAAAGATGACCATTGAAGAAGCTAGAGAATTTTTTGATGACATTCCGGCAATAGCTGACAGATTGCAGTCGCTCGTTGATGTCGGCCTTGGCTATCTTGAACTCGGTCAATCGGCAACTACTCTTTCCGGTGGCGAGGCCCAACGAGTTAAAATCGCTTCCGAGCTTTACAGAACTCATATTCAAAAAACAATCTATCTTCTGGATGAGCCAACGATCGGTCTGCATTATGAAGATGTTAGTAAGTTGATAGACATACTCCAGAAATTGGTTGAAAAGGGAAATACGGTTGTTGTTATCGAGCACAATATGGATTTGATAAAATCTTCCGATTTTGTTTTGGATATTGGACCAGATGGAGGAGATGAGGGTGGAAAAATAGTGGCAAAAGGAACACCGGAAGAAATCGCTCGGGTGAAAGATTCACACACAGGTCAATATCTGAAGCGTTCTCTTGAAAAGAAAAGAAAATAAACCCGCATTGGTGCGCGTGCAATCAAACATTTTTTGCTATGAAACTTGAAGAACTGGAAAAAATAAATATTCCGGACGAACCTGGAGTCTATTTTTTTAAAAGGGGTGTTCGGGTTCTTTATGTCGGAAGGGCGACATCTTTAAGGTCGAGAGTTAGGAGTTATTTCTCTTTTGATATTGCTGAAAAAAGGTCGGTGGCTATTCGAAATATGGTTTCCGAAGCAGGTTCTTTGTCTTTTGAGAAAACAGACTCGGTTTTGGAGGCGGTTATACTTGAGGCCAAGTATATTAGAAAATTACGACCCAAATACAATGTTCAAGAAAAAGATGATAAAAGTTTTAATTATGTTGTTTTCACAAAAGGGGACTTTCCCAGAGTTTTGGTTATCAGAGAAAGAGAACTTTTAGCTATAGAGGAAAACAAAACACTCTCCGGAAAGGTTGGTAAATCTGTCAAAATCGCTCGTACGGAAGGAATCAGTAAAGTTTTCGGACCATTTCCTTCAGGGGGGCTTTTAAAAGAAGCAATGAAGCTCATTAGAGGTTTTTTTCCTTTCAGAGATGAAAAGTGTGAATTGAATCAAGGACGGCCCTGCTTTAGTAAGCAGATAAATCTTTGCCCGGGGACTTGTGTTGGTGAGGTTGCCAAAGGAGATTATTCAAAAACGATTCGTAACTTGAGCCTTTTCTTTAATGGTAAAAAGAACAAATTGCTTAAAACTCTGGAAAAAGAAATGAATGATTACGCCCAAAAAGAAAAGTTTGAAAAGGCGCAGGAATTAAAGAAAACGATTTGGGGACTCAATCACATAAATGATGTCTCTCTTTTAAAAAGGACAACAGAAGAATCAGTTGTTGATAGAGGTGTTAGAATCGAGGCCTATGATATTGCTCACTTGGCGGGTTCAAACAGTGTTGGGGTTATGACCGTCGTTTTAAATGGAGAAGTAAATAAATCTGATTACAAAAAATTTGTTATAAAAACAGCCAAATCGGGGAGTGATACCGGTGCGCTTGCTGAAATTGTTGACCGACGGCTGGCCCATCCCGAATGGCAAATGCCCGATATCTTTGTGATTGACGGGGGTAAGGCACAGAAAAGCACTATTGAGAAATTATTGGAAAAAAGAGGTGTCTCTATTCCCGTTTTGGCGGTTACAAAAGATGAAAGTCATAAGCCCAAGAATATTTTGGGAGACAGAAACTTAATAAAAGAATATGAAGATGATGTTCTTTTGGCAAACAGTGAGTCGCACCGATTTGCTCTTCTTTTCCACAGTAGCCGTCGTCGTAGAACCTTTAGGCATCAAGTATAATGATTTTATGGCTGATAAAAAAATTGTAGTACTAAGAGGGGGGCCTTCTTCAGAAAGAGACATCTCTTTAAAAACCGGTGAAAGTATTGTTCGCGAGTTAAAAAATAATCATCATGTTCATGATGTTGAGGTGGCTTCAGACGAAGAGTGGTATGTAGATGGTAAACGAGTTGATCCCCACAACCTTTTAAGGCAAACCGATGTTGTTGTAAACGCTCTC
>CAZROQ010000094.1:0-2718 GCA_964601755.1 uncultured Candidatus Saccharibacteria bacterium | reverse complement strand
GGACACTAGGACACTAGGACACTAGGACACTAGGACACTAGGACACTAGGTTGCTAGTAGAAAATAGGGTCTGCCACCGTTTTCATGACCCCTCTAAACATTAAGTACTGCAGTACTTAATGTTTAGAGGGGGGCTTGTTGTGGCATTTGGATTGCCACGACTGCTCTACGAGGACCCCTTACTGTTTTGACATAATTACTCAATATATTATAGAGTGTGCATAGAAAAACTTTTACCTTGAAAGGAGTTCCTGATGCACACCAGTGGTTGCCTGTTGATAGTTACCGGCCCCGCGGGTGCCGGCAAGGATACCATCGTCGATTTGGTTGTTTCGAGTACTGATTTTCGAAGGTTCCCAACCTACACAAGTAGAAAACCCAGACAAGGGGAGGTTCACGGAGTCCACTACATTTTTACAGAAAGAGAACATATTGAGTCCATGTCAGCGAATGGAGAGCTCTTTGAGCCTGCCTGCGGACACCACCTTTTCGGCTTCTCTGTAAATGAACTTATGGAAGTTCTGGAGAAAGGAAACAATCTTGTGATTCGTCTGGCACCAGAGAGTGCTGTGCGTTTGAAATGCGAGCTCCCCGAATCTTTTCTGGTTGCCGTGATCCCCCCGTCTCCTGAGAAGGCCATAGAAAGAATGGCTAAAAGAGGGATGACCAAATCAGAAATGGGAAAGAGGTTGTTAGATGATCAAACATCAACAAGGCTGGAGAATCTGAGCGACCTTTACTTGGTCAGTGAGGATGGAAAGTCGAAAGAAGTGGCTCGTCGGGTTATTCAATTCCTCAAGGGTCATAAGAATACTTAAATCACCAAGTTTCATTAGGTGAAAAACCGCGCTTGCCCTCAGAGGCTTTCGCGGTTTTTTAAAATTATTTCTTCAATAATCCATTCGATGGATTTTTTACTGGGTTCAAGCCATTCATTTTCCACATATTTTTCTAAAGAACTCTGGGGCACGAACATAAAATCGATATTTTCATGATTTAGTTTTATGTCACCTGTGATTTCAGAGTAAACAAAAAAAGCTTGACCTCTTCTTTTTCCATCGATGGAGTAATTGAGGATGACAGGTGTCTCTTGAAAATTGATAACTTTCGCAGAAAGCTCTTCCCCGATCTCTCTTACTGTGGCTTCTAAAATAGATTCCTTTTTTTCTATCCCACCTCCCGGAAGTCTCCATTTACCCGGAGCATCTTTTTTAGAGTAACTCCTTTTACATAAAAGCACTTCATTTTGTTCATTTAGTACGACTACGGCAACAGCTTTTCTTGAGAAAGATGACATTTTTATGATAAAAGTATTTCGTATAGGTCCAGACAACATGCCTTTCGTCCAAAATTTTCAATAACCTTTTTTTCTTCCGGGGTCGTCTCTATCTGTGGTTTGTATCTTGTTTTGTGATCAATTTCACTCCATATATCTGTAGCCGGTGGCCGAACCTGTATTTCTGTGTAAACTTTATCTGTCGGGATGTAGTAGTGAATAGCTTTGTAGTAAGGAGAAATGTTTAAAGGCATTATATCGAGCTCTTTATCTGAAAAAGAAAAAAAGTTTAATTTGTATTTTATGTCATTGTAAAAAGCATTTTCTAATAGATCTAAAAGCCCAAGATATTGAGTTGGAGATTTGGGTACCACCCTAAAACCAATGACATCGTTTAATCTGTAATGAGGAAAGGGCTCTTTCGAATTTGACAGCAAGCTTTCTTTTGACTTGACTCTAAAATAGTGAATAAAGCCGTGTTCCGGCAGTAGAGTTTCAAGTTCTTTTTTTAATTCTTCGACAGAGTCCTTAGCATCTTCAACTGTTTTATAAACATCTTCTAAAGATATTTTTTCACTGTTTCTTTTCTCTTTCTTCTCTAAGATTTTTTCTAAATCTAAACTTGTTATTTCCTCCCGCATCATTTCTTCAGAGAACAAATTCGGTTTCACCCGTTTCAGTTCGTTTGTTAATTTTTCTAAAGATTTGAATTCTTCGGGGATATCTTCGTATTTATCTAAAATTTTCTCGATTTTTTTAGTTTTTAAAAAATCAATTTTTTCGGTAACAGATTCGAGGGTCTTTAATAATTGAGTATTTATTTTGCCAGACATTTATTTTTTATGTATTACCCAGTCTAAATCATCGAAAATCTTTTTAGATTCTTTCTCTAAAATGCCCCCGACTACTTCCGGAGGATTTGGTGAACGCCTAGAAGTAAATTCGGGTCTGATGTCTTTGTTTTTCAAAATGTTCCATTTAGAATAACCGCCAAGGTGGGGGGAATAGGCAGAAAAAACCACTCTTCCTATACCCACATCTCTCATCGCAAAAGAACACATCGCACAGGGCTCGAAGTTTGAGTATAGGGTGTATTCAGAAAGACTTCCTTTGGTCACATTTTGTGCCACTTTTCTTAGAGCATTTATCTCTGCGTGGCCACTGACATCTTTTAGGCCACAGTTTTTTGCTTCGGCAACAATCTCTCTACCTTTGGTTACAACAGCCCCAAAGGGAAAATCTCCTTCCGCCCGACTTTCTTTGGCCAACTCAAGACACCTTTTTATCATCTGCTCGTCAAAATCTTTTTGATCCTGTTGATGCATCATATATTGTTTTAATCATAGTCTACAACAAAAGCAAATTAATGACATTGTTTAATGACATTTTTTAACCCCGTTTGCTTCCTTCGTAGAATAAGGTGTCAGGTACCTTTTTCTCTA
>CAZROQ010000093.1:0-2729 GCA_964601755.1 uncultured Candidatus Saccharibacteria bacterium | reverse complement strand
CCCTATAATGTGCTCTTTTTCTAATGACCCCCATATTCTTGAGTCAGAGCTCTGTGGCCTGTTGTCACCCAAGACGAAGTATTCATTAGAGCTAAGTTTGAGGAACTTATCTGATTGTGAGGTGTGGGTTATGTACGGCTCTTTTAATGTAAAGCCATCTGGATACTCTTTGTTAGAAATTTGCACTTCTCCTTCTTCAAGACGGACTGTTTCTCCGGGGAGGCCGATAATTCTTTTGATGAAAAATTTAGAAGTGTCATTTGGAAATCTGAAAACTATAACATCGCCCCTTGCCGGTTCTTCGAAACGGTAGGTTAGCTGGTCAACTATTAAATATTCGCCAGAGTGAAAAGTGGGATCCATCGAGGCACCATTTACCACAAAAGGTTGGGCGATAAAAAGTCTGATGGGGAGAATCACAAACAAAACTATTAAGAGAAACTGAATGACATCTTTTAAGAAGCCGTTTTTCTTTTGTGTCTTTGCTTCTTTTTCGGTTTCTTCAAAATGTTCCTGCATTTGAGAGTATTATATTCTCGAAGGTGGCTTGACACAAGATGCGAGCCCGTTCTCCGGTGAGAATCTAAAATAATTTTTGAAATTTGAATTAAAAATTATTATTTAACCAAAAGAGCATGTTTGTTATGTTCGTCTGAATCCGCATTTCAGTGTGGTATAGTTTTAAAATGGATCAATTCAGCTACATTGTTGTCGGACTGGGTAATCCGGGGCCCGAATATGAAGAGACTCGTCATAATATTGGGTGGGTGGTGCTTGACCATCTGTGTGATGGGTTTGGATTTTCTGAATGGAGAAACGATAAAGGCGCGCGGGCGTTTTTGGCACAGGGTGAAATAGCGGGAAAGCGGTGCCTTTTTGCGAAACCGCAGACATTTATGAATAATTCAGGTGAGTCGGTGGCTTCTCTTGTTGCCAAGTATCCCGAGGCGATTCTGGTTGTTGTTCACGACGAACTCGATCTACCGTTCGGTGTGGTTAAAGTGTCTCAAGCAAGTGGTTCGGCAGGTCATAAAGGGGTTCAGAGTATTATTGATATACTTAAAACAAATGATTTTGCGCGTATTCGAGTCGGCATTGCTCCGGTTGACTCTGCTGATGAACCCGGCGCATACCGCGAATCAGCAGAGACTTTTGTGCTCAAACCTTTTAAGGAGGAAGAGAAAGAAACTTTGAGGGGAGCGGTGGCTCAAGCGACTGAGCTTTTTGTAAATCGGGTTTTGTAAGAGATTTTTATTAGCGACCATATTGGCGAAACCGATTGGGGTGTGCTGAACGGAATAGTATATACTACAAACCAACTAAAAAAACTTCCCGTAGAGGGAAGTTTTTTTAGTTGGTTTCTCTTTTAAGTTTGTTATTTGATTTCTTCCAATTCTTCCGATTTCTTTTCTTCAGCGGTTTCTTTGGGTGGTACTATCTTCGGTTTGTCGTCGCCGGCGTAGGAGAGTGCCATTTTTTGTTCTTCTGAGTCAATCAGGGTCACTTTAAATGGGTAAGTCTTTCCGAGTTCCAGTATTTCACGGAGTTTTTCTTGTGAACCAAATTCAGAAACATGCACGAGCCCGGCGATACCTTCTTCAATGGAAGCCAGAGCCCCGTGTTTGTTAAACTTAATAATAACTCCGTTAACCTCGTCTCCCTTTTTGTACTTCTCTTTGGCTGTAACCCACGGATTGGGTCTCAAGGCTTTGATTGAGAGGGAAATTTTTCCTTCTTTTATTTCGATAATCTTAACTTTCACTTTTTCACCAATTGAGAACATTTTTCGAGGGTCTTCAACCAGTGACCAGTCAATTTCAGAGATGTGCACAAGTCCTTCGAGACCTTCTTCTATTTTGACGAAGATACCAAACTCAACTGTGCCGGTAACTTCTCCTTCGACAGTGTCACCAAGGGTGTATCTGTCGATAATCTTTTCTTTGTTCTTTTCTTCCGGATCTTTTTCAGAAAAGATCATCTTTCCTTCCCCCGGATCGGCGGTGATGATTGAAACCGAAAGATTTTGACCAATAAGTTTGTTTAGTTCGTCTAAAATTCTATCTTTGTCTCCATCTTCAACGCGAGGGTAATGCTCGGTTTTTAGTTGGGACGCAGGTAAGAACCCTTGGACTCCTTGCCACGAAATTATCAGACCACCCTTGTTGGCATCAACAACAGGTAATTCAAAGACATCTTTAGACTTAACGGCTTTTTCAGCTTCTTCCCAGACAAGCGCCTGTCTTGCTTCTTTGAGAGAGATTTCGATGTAGCCATCTTCTCCGTCGACATCAATAATTTTTCCGGCAACAGTGTCACCAACAGCAACTCTTTTAATAAGGTCTCTGGCAATTAAAAATTCACGCCCAAAAATTATTCCTGTCCCAAAAGGGGAGAGGTCAACATAAAGCGCGCTTTTGTCTTTCTTTATTACAGAGCCTTCTATGAGGTCTCCTTTTGATGGCGGGGTCGCTGATTCTCCGAAGAGTTCCACCATTTTTGAATCCTTGTTTGCTTCCTCTTTAATGTGTCCGGTTTCGGCTAAATTTTCTCTTTGAATGGAGAGATCGGAAATCTCTCCTGTTTTTTCTTTTGTTCCTTCCATTTTATGTGGGTGCGTAAGGAAGTGTTTCTGACAACTCCGGTATCTTTCAGGGTTCAGGTCAAAAAGGGTTAATTTCTTTACGCGGTTAAATAATAATAATGAAACCTCCCTAGAGGTTTCATTATTA
>CAZROQ010000092.1:0-2741 GCA_964601755.1 uncultured Candidatus Saccharibacteria bacterium | reverse complement strand
AAATGCTGGCTGACGCTGTTTTCTGACTATTTTCTCACGAGAAAATGCTCCTGACCCTTTTATCTATTCAACCTGTATATACCGCCTTTCGCCCTGATGCCACGCATCAAAATAGTCCTCACAGTGTGGATCAAATCGTTTCGCATCCTCACTCACATACCCACGAGTTTGCTCCCAGTAAAGTCCGTGCGCAAGACAGTCTCTGTCAATCACCTCAAAAGTTATTTCATTATTCCACGGTATAAAACGATGATCTCTCACCACAGTACCTTCTTCGAGCACAGTAACCACTTCTCGTTGCCCATTGAACACATTAACACGAAGAATTTGTGGACGGGGTTCTGTGAGATCTTTTGACTCGGTATAAACCACGACAAACATATCGTTCTCTGCACCCTCAGTAAGGGTGCTTAGATCAAGCCCTGTGAAGACACCAAGGTCAACAACTTTCTCCAATTCTTCACCAACGGCATACAATTTTTTACTACTATCCGACCCCGGAACATCAGAAGAGACTATGAACGACCCGTTTATGTAGTTAGTTATCCGTGGTCTGTACAGTGTGTCTGAAATCTCAATATGTTTTGTTTGACCATTCTCAAATATCAACTTTGTCAACATGCTGTCATAAAAAACAACATCATCCTCATAATCATTATTACGCCCTTGTAGAAAGAAGGCATCGTTAGCAGATACCCATGTCTGCCCCACAAGCTGAGAGAAGATTTCGCCGTCTCCCAAGGCACTCTTACTTACTTCCGCAGTGTAAAGCTCACCAATATGTCCGCCCTCACTTGAGTAATCTAGCTCATAGACAGAGAAATTGTTCTTTTGTTGAAAATCGAAAGCAAAGAATATTATCTTCTGAGTGTGGTCTGCGGTACCCATTATTTCGCTGATATGTGTCGATTCGTCATTTGAACCAACGGCAATGACCGGGATGCCGTAATCTTTAGTTACATATGAATTGTACTCCGAATCTATACCGCCCAAACTTAGTGCCAATCCATATTCATGCATGAGATCGGAGTTAGTGAGCTGACCCAATGCACTATTCAACATATCCATATTAAGAGCTATATAAAAATCTTTCTGATCTTTTGATTGGGTATCACCTAATACAGAGTATACATACTCTACATACCCGAGTGGGAGCCCTTTCCATCGCTCTTCGTATAAGGAATCGTTAAAATACCAAATAGTCGCAAAGTCATTACCATCAACCCTGTTAAGCATCAAGTCTTCAGGGAGATTCCCCACAGGATTGCCATTCAGATAGACATAGTTACGATCAGCGGCGTACCCATCGCCAGCAGGTGTAAATGAGGATGTTTCTGCATTTTCAACCAGTCTTGTAGATGCATCATCAACAACATATATGTTTTCTTTATAGACAATATACGGATCAATATAAGAAGGTCGATCAAAAAATGACAGCTTATCAAAATCAATAGGGGCGCCGGCAATTTCATTGATAACAAAAAAACCGGTACTCAAATCATAATGCATCAAGTCGCTACCAAAACGGATATAATCATTCCCAAGAAAGGAAACATCGCTACGCAGTACTGGTTCCGGCTCATAATAAGAAAACGATCGGTCGAGACGACCCACAAGGTCTTCCGAGAACACAACCACTCCGGCGCCTTGCTTACCAACAAGACCGTACATGTAAAGATCTTGGGGTATTGAGCCCTCTCGGTTACGGGGTGTCACTTGCTCATACTTCGATGACAAACTCACATTTGCCTTAACCAAAACGATATCATTCACCGACTCTTCTCCCCACAAATCAAATGTGCCGGATGTGGCCCCGTAAGACGCATCGAAGGTGGATGCGAGATACACATCCTCTCTGTCAAAAGCGATGCTTGTGTTTATATTCTCCCCATACGCGCTACTATAAACATTTTCTGAGAAGAACCTAATGTCATCATTAAAGACACTCGTGAAGCGTTCGTTCTTTATATAAAGACTGTTATCATCTATCGCAATGACTGCACCATCTACAGGAATCACCCGAAATGAAGCCGAGTCAGCAGTTCCTTCCCCAACCGGATCACCGAGATAAAAAACTATATTGTTTCTAATATAGTATGGACTTTCGAACTCATCGCCGAGCTCCTTTAGTAAAATTGTATCTTTTAACGAAAATGTCTTTAGTTCTGTACAGGAATCGTTCAAACAAAAGTCAGGGATTGTCTCTTCCTCGTTACTAGAGACAGTATCCTCTTTCGAAGTATTTCCAACAAACAAACCTATATCTGCCCGGACAAGATACACAGCAACAATTACTAAAACAGTTAACACGAAAGCTACGAGACCCGCCCATAAAACTTTATTTTTAAAAAAAGAACTCTGCTCTCCTTGAAATCCAGATTGTGGTTCCTGGTTAGAATCTAGATTTTCCATATAAAAAGTATATCACGCGTAAATACCTTTGTTCACAAAAGAGGGGCCGGAGTCAGGTACTTTTTCTCAGGTTATTTGTGATACCGCTCTACTTCATCCTCGAATACTTCCGTATAATATCTGCCATCTGTGTCAATATCATAGAACTCAAAAAGATTCTCACCGTTGTTGTTCGTGCAAACAGGTAATTTGTTTTTTATAAAGCTCATTTTATTTTCCGCGTTAGCTGGAGCATCTTTCTTAATCACAAAATTTTGGTCCGTAAGCTCTCCATCTTTAACCGTCTGTTGAAACGTCGCGTAACGAGAGGTAAGCGGACGAAAGTATGC
>CAZROQ010000091.1:0-2749 GCA_964601755.1 uncultured Candidatus Saccharibacteria bacterium | reverse complement strand
ATCAGCGGATCATTTGAAGAGTGTGGAAAGAAGTACGGAAATCGAAGTGCCCCGTACGTACCAATTGAGGCCGGTCATGCCGCACAAAATGTGCATTTGGCTGCAGTAGAGTCAGGTGTTGCAACAGTGGAGGTTGGCGGGTTCTACGAGCAACTTCTTAAAGAGCACCTTGATCTCCCTCAAAATCATCAGCCACTTACTTCTGTGGTTTTCGGTCAAGATGCTTCCATGGACTCTTCTAATGACAGTGTCGATTCTGTTCTTGAAGTAAATTGGGTTGTGCCAATGGCGAAAAACTATCGTCTGCCATTTGTTATGGCGCTCGCGAGAATTCGTGATCAGGACAAGCGAGAGTGGTCATCAGGAAAAGCTGTATCTCCGCGTCTTGCATACGTCAAAGCTACTGCTGAAGCGCGTGAGTGGGCGGCGTGCGGGTCAATCCCTAGCGACCTTATTCAGGCGAGATTTACTGAGCTGGAAAGTGCGATCGATCCGCGCGTGATAGTTAAATTTGATCCTAAGCAGTATCGTCTGAAAAATTTTCCATTTCATCCATTTGATCCACGTGCTACATATAGTTGGGTGGAGGGGAAAAATGAGGCTGATGGATCAAAAGCCCACATCTTGGCTGATTGCGTTTTCTTTCCCTATAGTCCTGAAATTCCGAAGTACGCACACGCAAGTTCCTCTGGTGTCGCAGCGCATCCGGATCGATATCAAGCGGTAGAAAGTGGCGTACTTGAGCTCGTTGAACGGGATGCGTTTATGAATGCAAATCTGCTTCGGCTTACTCGACCGACAGTTGCTGAGGAGACGCTCCCACAGGGTATCCGAGAAAGGATACAGCATATTCGAGATCAAGGGTTTGAAGTTTGGGTGAAAGATTACTCAATCGATCTCGCTCCAGTTATATTCGTTTTCGCTCAAAGTAAGGAGAGAGCGTATACTACATGTGCATCATGTTCACGTTTTGATCCTGAACAGGCACTAGATCATGCGCTTATGGAGATCGAGCCTTCAATTAACACACGTATTGAAGGTGGACTTCCTGCGAGAATCAAACCTCAAGACGTGAGAATGCCGCTTGATCACGGAGCTCTCTATGCTCAAAGACGGCACTTTCAGAATGCTGATTTCTTGGTGCAAGGCGGACAAACCGTTGCGCTTCAAGGTGTTGGTAGAAATGTGGCACACTCTTGGCAAGAACTTCTTGGGCAGTTAAAGGCAAAAGCGTGGCCTTTGATTACTGTTGATCTTTTTCTTGACGAGAAGTTCGGCGGTAATAATGGGTTGCACATCGTTCGTTCCATTATACCGGGTATGGTGCCCATTAGTTTTGGTTACCGAGAAGAGCCATGTGGAATGGAGCGTATTCAGGCAATTGCCAAGGAGATAAGGGGGCGACCGGTTCCATATTGTGAGCTCACTAAGTTCCCCCATCCTTTCACATAAGCCCCACAGGGAGAGAAGTGTAGCTACACTTCTCTCCCTGTTTTTGTTAGTGTAGTAGGTATGATAAGCAATGAGTTGGTAAAAACAAAGTTTTGCTTTCCGGACACTTCCTTTAATACAAAGGAGGGTTTTATTGAAGCATTAATCCAGGATATAGATGAGAATCAAAAAAATAAATGTGCGGGTTTTGATAAAAAAGAACAACTTAAAGAAGCGCTCGGCCATAAGTATAACGAAGAAAATATACGAGACTATAAACCATTAACGACATCAGAAAAAAAACATATTGAAAAACTAATAATACAGTCTTTTAGCTCATGTAACAAAACTCTCTCCATTAACAAGACTCTTTATGTATTTGTTTTTCCGTGGTTTTCTTCGAAAGGTTTTGAAGTGTTCAATGGATCAATTGGTTTTGCACCTGCCAATCAAGTCGTTCATTTGTTTGTCGACGTTGGAAAATTTACTGATAAAGCTATAAAAGACTCTGTGGTTCATGAGTACAATCACCTTTCATATTTTGAACACCATAAACTTACTTACACAATTTTAGAAGGAATGATTCTTGAGGGCTTAGCTGAAAATTATCGAGAAGAATTACTGGAGGACTCATCAAAGCCTTGGTCTATTGCTCTTACCAAAAACGAAGCAAAGAAAAAATTGGAAGAATTGCAACCGCTACTTAACACAAGTGATTATTATTTATACCAAAAAATTTTCTTTGGTAATAACGACTATAAAAGATGGACAGGTTATTCAATTGGGTACCATGTAGTAAAAAACTTTAGAAAAATAAATCCTCGTACGCCATGGAATAAAATTATTAGCATGACACCGGAGGAGATTTTACGAGAATCTAATTTTAAATAAAAAAGGGAACAACGGTTATTCTGACCGTCGTTCCCCTGAGCGGTTTCAAGAGAAACATTATCTCTTGCCACTTTGCCCGTTGCCACCACCACTGCTCTGGCATTGGTTGCTGCTCTGACCAGCAAAAACACCCAGTGGTCGCTTTTTTGACTCCTCCTTCACCGTCTTGAAGGTGAAGTTTGTCGGGGTCTTCATAGCGGTACTCCTATCTTAAAACCACAAAATGGAGTTTACCCCTTAAGACCACCTTAAGGTACAAAGCAACTCCTGTCCTGTACTCTAGTATAATGATCCTTTCTTCTTAAGTCAAATTTTTGTACTCGTCCACCGCTTTTGAGACTCCTTTGGTTGTAATCTCTCCATCATACACTAAAAGCATTCCGCGCTTTTTCCCGCGAGGTGTTTAAGCTTTGAATAACAATGGATG
>CAZROQ010000090.1:0-2764 GCA_964601755.1 uncultured Candidatus Saccharibacteria bacterium | reverse complement strand
AAAGCAAGCGCACTTGTTGCAAGCCCCAGAGCCAGAAGTCGGGAGTAGGAAAGTATATCAGAAAAGTATCCTATGGAATCGTATAAAGAAAGTGTTCCTTTAAACAGCTTGGTGTGAACTCCTTTTTCTTTTCGCCCCTGTGTCATCACAATCAATATTAGTGAAAATATTGCCATAAATGAGATCGAGTTTGCCGGTAGAGAAAACATTTCTATGGTTTGTCCGACAAAAAGTGCGATAGTCATAAACAACAGTAGCCACGGAACTTTATCGATAAGACCCGACACCAACATTCCGTTTTTTGCATCACGAACAATTTTTAAAATTATTCCCGTTACAACTTGAAGAAATCCAAGTACAAGAGAAAGGTAAAATATCGGTAGGGGATTGCTTATGGGGTCAAACCGTTGCAGTCTTTGCGCCCATTCAGGAAGGATGCTCGGGTCAATTCCGAGATATCCTCCAAAAAACAGACCGATGATTGTCGATGCCAGACCCCCAAACATCAGGAGTTTCAAAAGAAGCTTCATACCCTTGGGCACTGTGTAGATTGATAAAATCGTTGCTGTTATTCCAAAGAGGGTGATTCCGTAACCGACATCTGTAAGACAGAGTCCGAAGAAAATAAAAAAGAAGCCCGCCAGAAAAAATGTCGGGTCTATGTCGCTGTAACCCGGCATCCCATAAAGACGAGTAACTGATTCAAAAGGTTTAATGATTCCTTTGTTTTCAATTTCAACGGGTGCCTGTTCATCCTTTTCAGGGTTGATCTCTTGTATGCTTGTTAGGGGAGCGTGCGACTTTAAATCTCTTTTTACTTTTTCCAGTTTTTTAAGAGGAGCCCAACCTTCAAATACGCAAACATTTTTTGTACCTATCGCTTGAGCCAGAACATTATGTTTATCCTTTTTCCAGTTCATATAGTCAGCCAAAACTTTTATGTTCGGCATCTCCGTTGCCAGTTTTTCGGCTTCTTTTTTGGCTTCAGCTATTTTTTTCTCGGTTTTCTTTTTGGATCGTTCAATCCTCTCGATTTCTTCGCCGGCAGTTCCTCTGCGTTTGGGGAGACTGACTGTTTCCACTTTAAATTGCCCCAATGTCTTCATAAAAATTTCATCTTGAGTTTTGTGTATTGTTGCAAGGGCTGTCGTTTCGCTTAAGGTTTCCCATCCAAGTTCTAGCTTGTTGTCTTCTTTGATTTTATTTTGAAAAGCTGAGATTTCTTTTTCTCTTCCTTCAATCAAAAAACTGCGCGTGTGCTTTGTTTCAAGGCTTTTGTGTAGGGGTATTTTAAAGTTTAGCCACTTTTCTAGAATCTTTTTTTCTTCTTCCAGATCGCCCAGTTTTGAATGAAGTTTGTTAAGCTTTTTTTCGAGTTCCTGAGCATTTTCAATTATGTCATTAAAATAAAAACTATTGGCCAAATCCTCGATCTCTTTTCTGGAAAGGTTTACCCGTCCACCTTCAAGCAAAGTTTTTAAAAAACTCGGTTTATGGTAGGTGCTCAAAAAAGAAACAGCGAAATCGAGACGGCTCGAAACATAATTTAGCTCAAATACTTCCTCCTCGTTTTTTATGAGTTCTTCTCGAGGTCTTATTTCCGTAAATTCCATTGCCCCGTGTCGTTGCAATACCTCAAGGGCTTCCGATGAGTTATCTCGGTGGCTTAAAAGCTGGATTTTGGTCATCTCAAGTATTGCCATATTTCTTTTATATATTTTCTTAAATACTGCTTACCAAAATATCAATAGCCTTTTTTTTATTCGCCTCTGCTTTACTTATTTCTTTTTTAAGCTCGGACTCACCGCTGTTTTTTATGTCGTTTATTTGTTCGGTGAGCTCTTTTTTGAGGTTTTTTAGATCGCTTTCTTTTTTGCTTTCAAACAAGCTACGGCGATGATTTTCAACCTCGTGTTGTTGTTTTGTTCGTGCCGATTCTTCCGCAAGAATCGATTCTTTTTCCGTTTTCTCGATTATGGAGGAAGCTTTTTTTTCTGTCTCAATTATATTGTCTAAAAAGTTATTGTTCATTTTTTTATAATGATTTAGCTACTATCATATCCTTGATGCGCATGGCGCTGACGACCGCGTCTCGTGCTTGTTCCTCAAGGCGCAGGTTTATGGAACGAATTGTTTCTGTAAGATTGGGGATTCGATTATTTTCCAGAGCACTTACTCTGCGACGGGTTCTTTCTATTTCTTCCGCCAGGTTCTCGACGGTTTTTTCAAGCTCCGCCAGTCGAATAAGTCTGGGAAAGACATCCTCGATTTGTTTGGTGGCGACATCCAAATCTCCGTTTGTATCGAGATATCCATATGACATTGCTGATCCGCTTTTTTCGATTTTGAATACGGGAATAGGCACTGACATCACGGAATGTGTTGATACATCCAAGTCGATTTTTGCGTCTGGCATAAGAAAAGCGGCCTCCAGAAGCTTGGGTGTCATCATCGAGCCGGCTCGGGTATATGACTGAAGTGCTCTTTTTACATCGACATCAATCTCTGAGCGCAGTTGTCTTGTCTCGTGAATGACTTCCATAAACCGTTGCATAAGCCCGTCTCTCTTGTCTTTGAGAAGTTTGTGACCTTTTAGAGCTGTTTTCAGCTCTTTTTTAAGGTTCAAAAGGTTTATTCTTGTCGGGTTTACTTTAAGCATTGTTTCAGAAAAAAAATGTTTAAATTTTCATATATTTTTCCAGCGTCTCCGACTTGATTCGTTTTAATGATTCTCGTGGAACAAGTTCAAGCCATCGTCAGATCC
>CAZROQ010000089.1:0-2868 GCA_964601755.1 uncultured Candidatus Saccharibacteria bacterium | reverse complement strand
CCACCCTCCTTTAAGAGGGGGGGGGTACGCTACGATCATTGGATTCTTAATTTTTAACGCGCCTAGGTCTTGACCACCCTCCTTTAAGAGGAAAAGTGAGTACTTGCGAAACCAACCCCACCATGTTTTGGCGGGGTTTTTTTATGTTAAAATCATCGTGCAATGAAAATAAAAATTAAACGACTTCATCCAGACGCCAAACTCCCGTCGTATGCGCACCCGGGCGATGTCGGGCTTGATATGTACTCACTTGAAGAAAAAACACTCAAGCCGGCCGAGCACCATATTTTTGATGTGGGTTTTGCGCTGGAGTTTCCGGAAGGATTTGCTGCGATTGTCAAAGACAAAGGGGGTATTTCAAAAGCCAATTTGCACACTATGGGCGGGGTTTTCGATGCCGGCTATCGAGGAGAGTACAATGTCCATCTGGTGAACTTGGGTCAAGAATCCTATAAGGTGGAGAAAGGAGACAAAATTGCTCAGCTAATAATCTATCCGGTTGAGATTGCTGATATTGAAGAAGTAGATGAGTTATCCGAAAGCGTTCGTGGAGAAGGTAGATTTGGAAGCACTGGCAGGAAATAACCTTTCCTTTTGTATTCTTTTTGCGTAAGCTGAGTGTAATGAATGAGGTCTTGAAAAAAACAATAAAAGATGCTGTTAGCGCTTTGGGTTTGCTCGAAGTCGACTTTGTTGTCGAGCATCCGGCCGAGCTCGAACACGGCGATTATGCCACCAATGTGGCTATGGTTTTGAGTAAGCAGGTAGAGGAGAATCCACGCGATCTTGCCGAAAGAATAGCTGAAAAGTTTGATGAGCTTAAGCCGAAAGAAATCATTAAAGTTGAAGTCGCCGGCCCCGGTTTTATAAATTTTTCTTTGGACAGAAGTTTTTTTTCTTCAAGTATTAAAAATATTCTGGAAAAGGGCGGGGCCTTTGGAACTTCCGACACAGAGGTCGGCAAGAGGTTTATGGTTGAGTACACGGATCCAAACTGCTTTAAGGTTTTTCACATCGGGCATTTGATGTCCAACAGCATTGGTGAGTCGCTGGCACGCCTGGCTGAAACGCGCGGAGCGATTGTCCGCAGGGTTAATTATCCAAGTGATGTCGGTTTAAATATCGCAAAGGCCATCTGGGGGATCCAAGAATTGATCGGTGAAATGCCAACAGAAGACAAAACTCTAACCCAAAAAACAGCCTTCCTTGGAAAAGCGTATGTCCACGGAAATACCGCTTATGAGGAAGACGAAGAGGCAAAAAAGGAGATTGACGAGCTTAACGGAAAAATTTACGACCAGAGCGATGAAAATATAAACAACATTTACCGGTGGGGCAGAAAGGTGTCACTCGACCATTTTGAAGAGCTCTACAAGAAGCTTGGCACCTCGTTCGATCACTACTTTTTCGAGTCGGAGGTCGCCTATGATGGCAAGACAATCGTCGAGGCGTTTCTAGAAAAAGGAGTTTTTGAGAAGTCAGACGGAGCTGTGATTTTCCCGGGCGAGAAGTACGGGCTTCATAACAGGGTGTTTATAACTTCCAAGGGGATACCGACTTACGAGGCAAAAGAAATCGGTCTCAATACCCGTAAGTTTAATCTTGATGCCGAGCCGGACCCCGACCTGTCTGTAATTGTGACCGCAAGTGAGCAAGACGATTACTTTAAAGTTGTTCTCAAAGCTCTTGAGCAAATCGAGCCAAAAATCGCCGAGCGCACCGAGCACATCTCGCACGGAATGATGCGTTTTGCCGAAGGCAAAATGTCTTCTCGAAAAGGCAATGTCATTACCGGAGAGTCTTTAATTGAAGATATGGAAAAAATGGTTTCTGAAAAGGTTGCCGAAAGGGATATTCCTGAGGAGGAAAAAGGAGCAATAATCGAGGCGGTTGCTATCGGAGCCATAAAATACTCGATACTCAAACAGGCGGTTGGTCGTGATATTGTTTTCGATCCTGAAAAATCAGTATCTTTCGAGGGGGACTCCGGCCCGTATGTTCAATACACTCACGCGCGTACCGCTTCTGTTTTAAGAAAAGCCGAAGCGGAAGGTATTGGGGAAGGTTTTGAGGAAGTACCGAAAGACATCAGCAAGCTTGAAAAAATGCTCTACAGATATCCGGAAGTGGTTGAGCGAGCTTATCAAGAAAATGAACCTCATCATGTGGTTACTTTTCTGACAGAGATTGCTTCGGAGTTTAACACATACTATTCAGAGGTTCCGATTGTTAGCAAAGACGACACATACTCACCTTTCAAAGTAGCCATCACCAAGGCCGTCAAAAATGTTTTACGCAACGGCTTGTGGGTTTTGGGCGTTGAAGCGCCTCGCAGAATGTAGCTGAATATGCAGTCTGTGTAATTTCATCCCGTCGCACATTTTGTGTAGATTAAAAACCTCTCCCTAAACACCCACACCTCCCTCGTCCTGCGTCGCGTCCGTCCGAAGCTTTACGCGAAGGAGGATAGCCTTGTGCGAAGAAGGAGAGGTGTAGATGTTTAAAACCGCTTAAAATAGCCCTTTTAAACACTAAAGACTGCAGTACTTAGTGTTTAAGATGGAGCGCCCTTAATAAAATTCGATATCTGCACAAGCCTGATTCGTGTACATCTGTGGACCCTTAGTATCTGATGTGTATATTCTGCAGATTTTGTTGAAATGCTCTTGACCACTTTATTTCGATTAGAGTCTTGACGACTTATTCTTAAAAGAGTATAACCAAGATAGAACAAAGGTCATTTACACCCGGCATACCCGGAAAGGAGATCGGCTATGACAAACGACAATGTCGTCTACCGGGCAATCTGCGACCAATGTGGCGCGACCGGTAAGGTCTCGGAAGTCACGCTGTTTAATCGGATGCCGG
>CAZROQ010000088.1:0-2875 GCA_964601755.1 uncultured Candidatus Saccharibacteria bacterium | reverse complement strand
GAAAATTGAAAATTCATTGGAGTTTGCTTGTCCCGAGCGTAGTCGAGGGAAAAAATTGTTGTAGCATCCACAGTGCCACAGGCTATGTTAGGAGATTACCAAGAGAGTCGAGAATGGATGGGGTTATTCATGGTATGGAAACTGGTTGTAAATCGCGATACTATTATGCCGATGATTAAAACACCATATTTCAAAAGCTGGTTTGCGATCCTGGTTTCTATAGCCGTACTTCATTTTGTCGGACTCAAGCTTTATCTTTACTGGACTACAGACTGGTTTGATATTCTCCTTCATTTTTTGGGCGGAGCTTGGGTTGCTTTGGGTGCTTTTTGGTTCTTTTTCTGCTCGGATTTTGTTCGTCTGGATAAAAAAAATAAATTTCTTGTTATTTTCGGGGCAACACTGGTTGTCGGCATTCTTTGGGAGGTCTTTGAGTATTTTTTCGAGATAACTCAAATGGGGGAGGTTTATTCTTTTGATACTATGCTCGATCTGGTTATGGATTTGGTCGGGGCTGTGTCGGTTTTGATATTTACTCGATCTCACACATATTTATCACCCGATAAGAGCGTGGAGCAGTGTGCTGATTGAAACTGTATTAAATTATGTAGATAGTTTCTAACCATCCTTCGGTAAGTCTGTTCGGTTTGAAAATAAGCGCTTTAGTTTTCATTAAAAAACTTGAGATGTTATAGTCATACCAGATTAAGTTGGTCTTTCTCATAAACCCAAACGACAAATTTAAGGAGATACTGAAAATGGGAACGAAAGGCACGGACACTCGCCAAGCAGGTTGTGAGTCTGCCGACAGAACAGGGGAGGATGAAGCCATCACCACTTCCGAAATCCCTTTAGAAAATCGAGACATATCGAAAGTTTGGATGGAGTACAAGAGGACCTCTTCTCCTGAAATCAGGGGCTTCTTTCTGAGGAAGTATCTCAAGCTTGTTGAGTACACCGCTTTCAAATTGCATGCTAAGTTGCCGGCCAGTGTTGATGTTGAAGATCTTATATCGGTGGGCAATTTGGGTCTGGTGCGTGCAATTGAAGGCTTTGATCCTGATCGCGGAGTGAAGTTTGAAAGCTATTGTTCTCTAAGGATTCGAGGGGCAATCCTCGACGAGCTCCGCCGTACCGACTGGGTTCCTCGTTTGGCCCGTACCCGTTCGACTCGGGTTATCAATGCACAGAAATCGTTTCACCTGAAGCACGGTCGTCGACCAACTCAAGAAGAGCTTGCCGAAGAGCTGGGCGCAAGTGGTGAGGATCTCAAAAGAATTATCAGCGACTCATCACTGCCCAAGATCGTCTCGATTCATCAAAAGCAGTGTGAAATCAGTCCAGATGACGATGGTAGGGAGCTTGATTTTTTGGAGGACAGAAAACAGCCGGACCTGCCCGATGATTTGGCAAAAAATGATCTTTTTGAGCTGATAACCAGGGGTCTCAACCGCAAAGAACGGCTTATTCTTGTTTTGTATTATTACGAGAATATGAGTATTAGTGAGGTTGGGCGTGTACTTGGTCGAAGCGAGTCATCGGTTTTCCGTTTACTCCAGTCCGTCATTGATCGTCTTAAAATGAAAATGCGCGGAAGGCGGTCGGAGTTTGTCTTTCTCGGTTAAGAGGGGAGTAAATTGCTTAGTTAACAAATTTGTATGTTTGACAACCGAACGGCGGTAACCGTTCGGTTTTTTATTGCCGACCATCGCAAACGAAAATATCAAGGTTAAACCTTGATATCGAGTTTTAACCTTGATAAACCTCGATAAACTTTGGGAAATCGGTGAATATAGAAGTTAAACTTCCGTATAATCTTGAAAGGAATAAATACGATTTAAATATGATTTAAATCGTATTTTTTTTGCATTCACACAAAAGCACTTCCAGATGTATTTAAAACATATTCTCAAAAAACAAAAGGAGCGTTAGGCTCTTTCTTTTTGTATCTATATATAGATACATTTCTAACTATATATAGACAGAAACCGCCTAAAATCTCTGTGGTGAGATTTTAGGCGGTTTCTCAGGAGGGGGGGCTTATTTATCTTTTTTGGGTTTAGTTATTTAACCTGCTCGACAATTTTGTCAAAGGTTTTTGGTTTTTTCGCCGCAATTTCAGACAGGACTTTTCTGTTTAGAGATATGTTTGATTTTTTCAATGAGTCTACGAACTTGCTATATGTTGTTCCTCGTTCTCTTAGTCCCGCGTTAAGTCGTGTGTTCCAAAGCTTTCTGAAATCACCTTTTTTCTTTCTTCTGTGGGCAAGGGCATGTGAACCGGCATGAGCCAGCGCTTCATTTGCTTGCTTTTCTTTTTTAGAACGACCCCACTTGTAGCCTTTGGCTCTTTTTAGGATGCTCCGTCTATTTTTTAAGGCGTTTACTCCCTTTTTTACTCTGGTCATATTTTTATCTTCCTGAAATTATTTTACGCACAGCTTTGTGCTTTTTTAAATATCCGGCATTTTTCAACCCGTGTTTTTGTGAAATCTGTTTTTCTCTTGATTCTCGGGCGTTAAAATGATTCCGACCTTCTTTTCTGGTTAAAAGTTTGCCGTTTTTTGTTTTCCTTACTCTTTTTTTGATGGCTGTATTATTTTTCATATGACTAAAATTTTATAAATGGCTTGTTTCGGCTGTTGATCTTGTTTTTGTTTGAGTTGTTGTGTTTCTTGTAAAGAAAGATTTGTATAGTTGATATAATAAGTTTGTTTTTGGTTTTAAACTATTTTTTCTTTTCAAGAATCATTGTCATTCCTTTGGGGCTCTTTTTTGCCGGATCGGCAATTTTATAATCGGTTGTTATAAATTTAAGCATCCGGTCCATCCTCTCTTTGTTGAAGTCTCTGTCCATATACTTTGCTCGCCCTCT
>CAZROQ010000087.1:1256-2893 GCA_964601755.1 uncultured Candidatus Saccharibacteria bacterium | reverse complement strand
CATTTGGTGACTAAACTTACGAGAGCCAAACTGGAGGAGCTGGCAGAAAAATATGTCAGCCGAGCTATTGAAATAACTAAAAGAGCCATCAATGATTCGGATGTCGACGCCAAAGATATAAGCGAAATTATTATGGTTGGTGGCCAAACAAGAATGCCCAAAATCATTGAAGAGGTTCAAAAATTCTTCGGCAAGGAGCCAAACAAATCGATTAATCCGGACGAGGTTGTAGCTATGGGTGCCGCAATTCAGGGAGGTGTTATCTCTGGTGATGTATCCGACATAACACTTATCGATGTCATCCCTCTTTCTTTGGGTATCGAAACATTGGGCAGGGTTGCCACAAAATTGATAGAAAAAAATACTGCCATTCCGACACAAGCACAAGAGGTTTTTAGCACGGCGGCAGACAACCAAACGCAGGTGGATATCCATGTTGTTCAGGGAGAAAGAGAGATGGCACCTGATAATAAGTCTCTTGGAAGATTTATTCTTGACGGCATTCCACCCTCTCCGCGAGGTGTTCCACAGGTTGAAGTTTCTTTCGATATTGACCGCAATGGAATTCTTAATGTTACCGCCAAGGACAAACAGTCCGGCAAAGAGCAGTCTATAAAGATTGAGGCTACTTCCGGGCTTTCTGATGAGGAAGTTGAGAAGATGAAGAAAGATGCCGAAGAACATGCCGAAGAAGATAAGAAAAAGAAGGAGTTGGTTGACGCAAAAAATATTGCCGAAAATCTTGTTCACACCGCACAGAAAACAATTTCTGAAAATAAAGACTCGATTCCGGAAGATGTTCAAAAAAACATTAACGAAAAAGTTGAAACGCTAGATAAAGCAAGGAAAGGTGAAGATCTGGAAGCGGTCAAAAAAGCTACCGAGGAGCTCTCGACGGAAGCTCAAAAACTTGGACAGTACATAAGTCAAAACGAAGCACAGAGCGGAGCTAACGCGGAAACCCAGAGCCAGGAAGGTGCAGACAGTAATGTTCGCGATGTTGAACATGAAGACAAAAAAGACGAAAACGAAGGGGGAGAAGGAGGAGAAGAAAAAACATCCTAGCGTAATGAAATAGCTTTGTGTTAGACTTTCTGCCATGGCAAATGGAAAAAACTACTATCAAATACTCGGGATTAACAAAGACTCCTCAAAAGAGGACATAAAAAAAGCTTATCGAGAGCTTGCTAAAAAATACCACCCTGACAAAAAAACAGGCAGTGAGGAAAAGTTCAAGGAAGTAACAGAAGCATACAGTGTCCTCTCGAATGAAAAAAAACGAGCCGAGTACGATTCGTACGGCAGAGTTTTTAACGGCGCCGGCGGAGGACAAGCGGGTGGTTTCGGAGGTTTCAGTTGGCAAGACTTTGCCAGAGCCTCCGGGCAACAAGGTGGTGGCGGTGGTCAAGGATTTGAGGGTTTTGATTTCAGTGATATTTTCGGAGACATTTTTAATGGTGCCGGCAAAAGAGGGCGGACAAAAAGAGGTCACGATATTTCGATAGATATACAGCTGGAGTTTAAAGAATCTGTCTTTGGAACCGACAGAACAGTCGTACTTAGCAAGAAGTCCGCGTGTGAGGATTGTGGCGGTTCCGGCGCAAAAGACAGTTCAAAAACAAAAACCTGTTCAGTTT
>CAZROQ010000087.1:0-1246 GCA_964601755.1 uncultured Candidatus Saccharibacteria bacterium | reverse complement strand
TTTGCAACGGTCAAGGGCAGGTGAGAGAAGTCAAGCAATCATTTATCGGCTCATTTGCTACAGTCAGTCCTTGTGGAAATTGTCACGGAAAAGGAGTTGTACCGGAAGAAGACTGCCCAACCTGTAAAGGAACAGGGGTTACCCGAAGAGAGGAAGAGATTAAAATCGCCGTACCGGCGGGGATATCGGATGGTGAGATGATAAGGATGGGAGGCAGGGGAGAAGCTGTTCCGGGGGGTGTCCCCGGTGATCTTTATGTGAAGATTCATGTAAA
The DNA here is from genome assembly GCA_964601755.1 of uncultured Candidatus Saccharibacteria bacterium. GTDB lineage: Bacteria > Patescibacteriota > Minisyncoccia > Phycocordibacterales > CAZROQ01 > CAZROQ01. The sequence goes on along the minus strand of CAZROQ010000087.1, from coordinate 972 downwards.
ACCACATCCTTTATTCAAAAAAGAAGGGAACAACTTGGTTATGAATTTAAATGTTAAGCTTTCTGACGCTCTTTTGGGGTCAAACTATAACATAGAGACGCTTGATGGTGTCATAGAAGTTAAGGTTCCTCAGGGAGTTTCTCACGGAGAGCTTTTGAGAGTGCGCGGAAAAGGCGTGCCGTCTGATTCAGATAAAAAATCCGTTAGAGGTGACCTGCTTTTAAAAGTCAGCATAGATTTGCCTCGCAAGCTTTCCAAAAAAGCCAAAAAAGCAGTTGAGGAGCTAAAAGAAGAGGGTATTTAAATCTTTGAAGTAAGATTTTCACTCGATACTAAATTATTGACAATATTTATAAATATGCTATAATATTATAAGTAAGGCAGTCCGTGTGGCGTCATAGGGTAGCCACCGTGGCGGAAGCCACCAACTGCGACGGGATCGAAACCCGTACGGGCTATTTCAAAAAGCGACACCTGCGTGTCGCTTTTTTGCTACAATACAGTTTATGGAGGAACTTCTCGTTTACAGTATTATTGGAATTTTAATTTTATTAACAGTGATAATACTGTCTATCTTCTTTCGCGTGCAAAAAATCAGAAGAACGGCATCAGAAAAAGAAGAAGAGGTTTTTAACACAAAACGCGACCGAGACGAAACAATCTCTTTCACTACACACCAACTCAGAGGGCCGGTAACTTCCATTCGTGGTTACTCATCTTTTATTTTAGATGGAGAGTACGGAGAAATGTCGGCTGACGCTAGAAAAGCAATTGAAATAATTTCTCGATCTGGTGAACACCTGAGCATTTTAATTGATGAGTATAGAGAGTTACCCAAATTTGACTCCGGAGAATTTGAAGTAAAAACCGAAGAAGTTAAGATGAGTGATTTTATAAAAGAGGTTTTTGAGGAATTAAAACCTCACGCCAAGGAGAGAAACCATAATTTTCAAATCGAAGAACCGGCAGAGG
>CAZROQ010000086.1:0-2940 GCA_964601755.1 uncultured Candidatus Saccharibacteria bacterium | reverse complement strand
GAAAGTAAGTATTTTTTAATTGAGAAATTGGAACTTGAAAATTCATTGAAAATTGTAAATTGAAAATTGAAAATTCATTGTAAATTGCTTGTCTCGAGCGTAGTCGAGAGAAAAATTGTAAGAAAATCGGAAATTTTTATTGCTGTAAGGAACTGTTCCTCACGCAGTAAAGATTTGATGATCCTTTATAGTATATTACTTCTCGAGCGCTTCAATTGTATATCGATTTGCCGGATCCCAGATCATCCAGCTTGTTAGGCCCGAGTCATAGACGGCTTCAATCTGAGTGCGCACCTCCTCCGGACCGTAATCGCCACCATAATCAAAATCTTGTATCCATGCCCGAAGCTGAAGTGGGTGAATGTGATCTCGAATATTTTGAGGAGTCGTGGTTGCGTTGTCCAACGCTTTTACCCTTTCAACAGCACTTGTCATAGCAAATTCAACGACTTCGTGCGGGTAATCATTTGGATTTTGCCAACCATTAAAGGTCTTCGGGTAATGAGATGGATAGACCATCGGCGCGATGTAGTCGAAATACGGCAGGGCATACTCGAGCACTTGCCCAATATTAAGATCGTCTCTGTTTGTTGTAACCATTCCAAAAAGGTCCGCTGATGTAGCCACACCTATTTCATCTGTTTTTTCTTTCAGGTATTTGAAAAAATCGCGAAGGGCTTCTGCTTTGCCGAAATCAGGGTCGGCAGAAAGCCTTTTTTCGCTTTGAGGAAAGTAGATATCCTTCATATTTCCGTCTGATGGAAATCTGACATAGTCGTAGTTGAGCTCATCAAAACCAATGTCGTAGGCTTCTTGCGAAATTTTTACAATATATTCCCAAAATGGTTTGGAGCTGACATCAACAAAATGGAGCCCTTTATAATCCTCCCAGATAGTCTTGGTGCTTTCTTTTTGAACCGCGTATTTCGGGTGGTCATCTGCCCATATTGGATCTTGAAATACGGTGATTCGGGCTATGGTATAAATTCCTTTTTCATTCAACCGGCGAACCAAATCAGGCATATCGGATGCGTAACAATGTTCACCAAAATATTTTTTAAGCTCCGAGTCTTTCGGCTCAAATCCAAGCCAACCGGTGTAATCCTTGATATCTATGATTATTGAATTTATTTCCGTTGTTTCCGCTATATTTATTAGTTTTTCCCTGAAAGAAGGAGTTCCGGCAACACATTGTGTCATATAAATAGACTTCAGTGGCTCCGGAGTGTCCATCCGTATAGGCGAAACTCTTGCAACCTCTGCTTCAGGTTCGGGATCAAGACCCTCATTCTCTCCGGCTGTATTTTCAATGTCCGATTCTACTTTTTGGTTTTTTTCATCGCCGGATGAATAAGAATAAGGAAAATAATTTGGAGCAAAAAGAGCGCCGGCAACCAAAGCCATTGCCGACAAACTGAAAACCCCGATAAATATTACTGAATTTCTGGTGAATCCTTGTATCATTTTAAAAAAGCTTTTCTGACGATTCTTCTTTTTCTTCCGGCATACCAACAAAGTCTTTATTGGTGTCCTCAGAAACGGCCGGACCTATCAGATCTTCAACTGGGTCTTTGTTTTCTTTCGTCTCTTCTTCAAAAGTGGGTAACTCATCTGTCGGTGTGTTTCCTCGAGTGGCGTCTATTTCTTCTTCAGAAAAATCTTCGTCCATCTTGGCTTTATGAATTCTCCATGTTCGCCACAGAAGAATAACTATTATTAAAACCCCTATAACAAAAAGCGTTTTGTCTTCCCAGTTTCTTGGAAAACCTAAAAATGGCATCAAAATTATAAGAAACGCAAAAGCAAAAATTGTTTTATCTATGGAATTCATATTTCTATTTAGATATATTATAACCTATTAAACGATTAGTCTAATCGACAAGCTTTTCCCCAACTTGACGAATATCACCGGCTCCCATAACCAAAACCAGATCACCTGAAACAACTTTCTTTTTCAAAAAAGAAACAATTTCAGAAAATGTATCAAAACTTCTTACATTTTTGTGATGAGCCGATATTTCATCAGACAACATTTTAGAGCTTATCGATCCATCATCTTTTTCTCGCGCCGCGTAAATTGGCGCCACAATCACTTCAGATGCTTTTGAAAAGCTCTTCGAAAACTCTTTCATTAGTTTTTGAGTGCGACTGAAAAGATGGGGTTCGAAGACAACAATAACATTTTTATCCGGATATTTTTCTTTAACGCCCTCAAGAGTTGTTTTTATTTCAGTCGGGTGATGCGCGTAGTCGTCGAACACTTCTGCTCCGCTTTCTGTTTGACCTAAATATTCAAACCTGCGCCATGTTCCATCAAAAGAATTGAGGGCTTTGATTGAGTCTTCGTCTTCAATATCCAAAACATTTGCCACAGCTAAAGCCACTGAAGCATTCTCTAAATTGTGTCTACCGGAGACTTTCAAAGAAAAACCCGGATCTTCAATACAAGAATAATCGACAACTGTTGCCTTTGCATCTTCCAAGACAGGTTTTATGTTTTTGTCTTGTGATTTGCAGATAATAAAACCCTTCGGGGGAACTCTACTAGCCAGCTCTTTAAAAGCATTTTGTATGTCAGAAAGATCCGAGTAATAGTCAAGATGATCTTCCTCGATATTTGTGATTACTAAAATATTTGGATACAAATTCAAAAAACTTCTTTTGTATTCGCAAGCCTCGACCAAAAACAAATCTCCATCTCCGGCAACAAAGTTACTTCCTCCTGATTTTTCTTTAAGCAAGCTACCAACCACAACGGTGGGGTTTTTATCGCCGGCCCAAAGAACCTCTGAAATCATAGCCGTCGTCGTTGTTTTTCCGTGGGTTCCGGACACGGCAATAGTAAATTTATCCTTTGTAATAAGTCCGAGTAGTTCCGGATAACTAATTTCCGGAATACCAACATCTCTTGCAACAACCCTTTCCGGATTATCAGCCGGG
>CAZROQ010000085.1:0-2990 GCA_964601755.1 uncultured Candidatus Saccharibacteria bacterium | reverse complement strand
AATTCAAGTGGCTCCAAGATAGAAGCGTCATATTCTTGATACCCGAAAGATTCTACAACCAATCTCATTATTTCAAAAAGGTAGTTTCTTACAAACATATCTTCAGGGTAGAAATCCCGAACACCTCTATATGGTTGTGTTTCAATTTTTTTGGTCATTGTAAAAGATATTGTAACAGATAGGATGCAAACTTAAACATCTTGTCTGTTTACTTAAGTATATCGGATCCGATAGCTTTTTCGGTGAGTTCTTTCAGTTTGCGTTCTCCGGCTTCTTTTTCTGAGACAAGGTCGGGTATAACAACCACCGCCGGCAGAGCGCCACGGGTTATTTTTTTGTAGTCGTCATCCGATATTCCTTGTGCCAAACCGGCAGTAACCATTATGACAGCAAATTTTTCCTCACCTCCTGAAATTGTTTGTTCCCGTGCCTCGGCGATTACCTCGAGCGCTTGATTGGAATCTTGAGCCGGCATAACGGTAGCCCCCAGAGCTTTAAAACCAAATACAAGGTCTTTCGGACCTACAACAGCTACTTTGTATTGTTTCTTTGTATCCATATGACTAACGATAAAGTTTTCTTAGGTTAAAGCGAATGTCATGCTCGGAAACCCCTGTAGTTTTGCCGACATATATGGCTCTTATTATCTGGGCATTATTTTTAATCGCGGTGAAGTAGGCGAAAAGGGGAGCAAGTGAGAAAAGCTCAAAAGACTCACGATCCAGAAAGTCGAGAACAACCTCGTCATTTGTTTTTTCTATGAGTGAAAAATTCCCTGTTTTTTGAAAATCTTCGAGCGCGTCACGCCAAATTTTCTCTCCACGCATTTTATTGAAAGCGTTTAAAATTCGGTTTTTTTCTGACAAATCGCTTTCCGAAAAGCTTCCACCGCTGATAAAAACATTCGGGGCTTTCCCGCCGTTTTCTTCGAGAGAAATGTTTCTTAGGCGAGAAGTTATGTTGTAGAGATCAATTAGAAGTTTTATGTATTTTTTAATAAAAGGATTGGTCTTTTGGGGTTCAAGTGACTGAATCGCTTTAAAGTAGTTTTTATTTATGACCGCGTCTATTTCCGAGGCGGTTCTCGCTTCTTTTGCTTCCAGACTCGCTTCTTTAAGTGTCATATCAAGATTGGCGAGGCTGTTTTCGATGTAGTGCTTGCGTAGTGTTTGCGGATCATAAAGCCCTGAATTGAAACACATAGACAGGCACTTTTCTTCGCTTGTCCCCGAACGCTCGGCTTTTATGATTGTGCGAAGATTATAAAAATCGTATTTAATCCACAGCACATCCAGAAGGTGCGGATCAGGAGCATTTTTTATGAGCGTTTTTCTTGCTTCAGTAACACTTTTTTCAAGCAACTGTGATACGGATTCGTTCTCTTCTTTGGATGCCAAGTACGGAGCAAGGTATGTGTCGTGGAGAACGGTCTCAAATTCTTCGACTGATTTAGCAGAAAGAAGCATCTCGAGTTGTGTCTCGGACAACAGTTCTTGTTCGTGTGTCTTTGCCAGTGTTCCGGCGTAGATATACTTTGCGTCCATATTTTTACAGATCTCTAAATAAAATGTTACCAAGTTCTATGAGATTTTCTTCATACTTGTTTTCCAGAAGCGTCTTAAAAGAAAAGTCAAAATAGATATCTTTTCCTTCAAAAATGAGCCCTCCTGCAAGTTTATCGCTTTCTTTGGTGGGATTTTTTTTGAAACCATAATCAGAGATAATTTCCTTGGTTTCTTTGGCACGGTTTGCCGGAACCACAAATACACCTTCACTGTCTTGAGAAATCTCGGCTAGATATTTTGTGAGTATTTCTTTGTAGGAAGCATCATCAATCGATTCGAGATTTTCTTGCGCGCTTTTTAATACATCTTTCAGTATATTTTCTTTTGCTTTTTCTTTTTTTAGCTTAACTTCGTTATGGGCTCCCGAGAGTGACTTTCGCTTTATTTCTGTTTGTGTTCTTTCTATTTCGACTTCATACTCTTTGGTAATGCGGTTCATCTCCTGCTTTGTTTTTTCTTTAATTTCAGAAATCTTTTTGTCAGACTGTTCTCTGATTTTCTGAGCTTGAGCTTCCGCGTCACAAATTATTTTTTCCTCTATTTTTTTTAAGGACATAGGATTTTAGTTTGCCACCTTAGATAGCGGTCAGAAGAATGAACGAAATTAGAATTCCAAAAATTGCCCATGTTTCTACCATGGCTGCCAAAACAATAGCCCGTGCGGTAAGTGAATCGTCTTTGGCAATCATTGATATACCACTGGCCGCCACTGATCCCTGATAAATACCGGAAAGTAACCCCGAAAAACCGATAGGAATACCAACAATGAGATACTGAAAACCTTGAGCAACCGTAAGGGCTCCAGCGTCACCTCCAAGCATACCTGCGAAATTGAGTATAAGAAAAGCTCCAACAAGTCCGTAAATACCCTGAGATCCGGGAAGCGCCTGCATCAGAAGAACCTTACCAAAAAGCTCAGGCCTTTCAGATGTTACGGCAGAACCTGCTCGGCCTGCCCAACCCATACCAACGGTCGATCCTATAAATCCAAACAGCGAAGCAATAGCTGCTCCTCCAAAAACTAAAACTGGTGCGAATATTTCCATAATTATGTAGTAACTTTAATAATTTATAATCAACAAAAAGAGCAGATTTTTTTACTGCTTTTACCTCTCATCAAGAAGGTTAATATTTCTTTCTTCTTGATGAAAAGGTTTAAAACTTCGGCCTGTATCGGTCACAAACTTACCAAAGAACTCAACAAACTGCAATCGAGCGCTGTGTATGAAAGCACCCAGAACATTGACGGCAAGGTTGAAAATATGACCAATAACCAGAACCAAAACCATAAGTATCGGCCCGATAACCGGAATCATGTCCCTGACAAGCACGGCAATCATGTTTATCGAGAAAGCAAGCGCACTTGTTGCCAGCCCCAGAGCCAGAAGTCGGGAGTAGGAAAGTATATCAGAAAAGTATCCTATG
>CAZROQ010000084.1:0-2991 GCA_964601755.1 uncultured Candidatus Saccharibacteria bacterium | reverse complement strand
CCGGCCGGCACGCCGCTCATGCTCCACCGCACCGGCCACGACATCGACACCGCCATCAAATGGGGACCAATCAACTCAATGAGTGTTGTTCAATACATCGGCGCCCAAGAAGGGCTCCTCTCTCGCGAAAAGCTGGAGGAATATCTAGAGAATGCTCCGGATGATTATGTTACCAAAGAAATTAGTTAAGAGGTCTGCATTCTAGAGGTCACACGGACTCGAGTCACACTGAGATGTCTTAGTGATAAGAATCGCGTCTTTTAGTTGATCGTCAATCTCGGGACATGCTGTCACTGTTCCTACTCCGGCGGCAACATCAAAGTGAGTACATACTCTACCGTTCTCGTTGATATCTTTAATTATGTAAACAAATTCACCCGGTTCGCCGCAGATTTGCCACCCATCAATAATACACTTATAGGAATATCGGATATAGTCCGTTGGTGATGTATACTGCCGTACCTCAAAAAATTTAACCGGATTGCCCGTTTCTGTATATGCCCAGTAGTCATTATGGTTGATGCTGTAAATTATCCTTACGATACCTGAGTCGCCTGAACGGGTACTTGTGAAACTCCCCGACCCACCACTCACTTCTTCAAGTAACGCAAGAAATACCGGCTCTCCGCTGTCTTTACTATATAAGTAGGACTCGCCGTCAGAACTTTGAGGCACCGCCGATAGATGGCCTTCGTCGACAAATTCTTGCATAATCTCTTCATACCCATCTCCGTTTTTGTCGGTGTCACTGCTTCCCTCCTGATAAACCTCGCCGGGTTCACCCGGGAAATTGTTCGGCGACTCGAGTCGAGACAATTCAATTGCATTCTTCACCTGCTGTACTTCCTGTATTTTCTTTGCGTTGCGCGCCTGAGCTCTGCCCTCTTCAATATTTACAAAAACAATACTCGACAAAAGCGAGATAACCGCTATAACAACAAGGACTTCTACAAGAGTGAACCCATCTATAAGAGATCTGTTTTTCATAAAAATAATTTTAAAATATTAATCCTGCAGAGTAAATACGCTGGCAAGATTTTCAATATCCGATCTTACAACCGGACTGTCCCAAAGAATAAAACCGCTAGCCACAAAAAGAGACACGGAAAACGCTACAAGAAAAGCATCCGCGTAAGCGTCCTTTTTGAAGATACCCGTCTTCATCAAAAGCGAGGTGAATGTATATTTATATTTTTTATCTTTTTTCATATATATCTACATTACAAATTCATTTTAACACACCTAACCCTTGTAAACGGGCAGTGAAATCACAAAGTCACTTCCCTTTCCCTTGATAGACTCGACATAAATTGTACCGCCCATATGCCCGATAATTTGCCTTGAAATCCAAAGACCCAAACCAGTTCCCTTGATTTTCTTTGTTTCTTCGTCACCAAGACGAGTAAATTTCTGGAAAAGCTCTCCCTGTTCTTCGTTACTCATCCCAAGACCCGTATCAGAAACCCGAATTGAAAGTTTTTCATCTTCAATGTGAGTTGAAACCTCCACTTTGCCCTTTGGAGTGTATTTAATGGCATTGCCAATAATATTGATAAGAACCTGTTTTAAGCGCCCCAGATCAACAGCAATATCGACACATGGACCGCCGAGGTTTACGAGCTTCAGACCTTTTTCTTTTGCCTGATTGACAAGCTCGGAAACAGTGTCCTCTATTAGGTGCTCCGGGTTGGTAACCTGCATATCAAAACTCATCCGCCCTTGTTCAATTCTGGAAACATCCAGCATATCAGCCACTAGGTTATCGAGCCGTTCTGCCGATGATTGGATCTTATTCATATAATCTTGTTCTTCTTCATTCAGCTTTGCCGAGTCATCCAAAAATTCCGCGTACCCGCGTATGGCGGTAAGTGGTGTTCGAAGCTCGTGTGAAGCCATGGATATAAAATCATCTTTGAGCTGATCAACTTCTTTAAGCTTTCTATACAAAACAGCGTAGTCAATAATCTTGGCGTGTCTAAAGAATAGAAACATCACAAGCGCAATGACAACCACAAAAATACCTATTGAATTTCGCAAAGAATTTTCAATTGCCTTATCGGCTTCAGAAAGAGTTTGGCGAGTCATAACCACACCAATGACCTCGAGTGTCTCCGGGTCTTGGATGGCTCTGGCTGTTTTGAAAAACCTCTCTCCATCTTCAGATTCTTCAATGGTAAAAGAATTTTTAGGATCAACAATCGCCAGATTATACAGTAAAGTATTTTCTTGATCGGTACCTCCCACCAACTGAGCATCCAAGGCTGTTAGTATTACAGGTTCTCGATTCCTAATATCAACTACTCTAAAATCTCTAATGGTTGTGTTGCTGGCAGAAATTTCTTGAATCTTTTTTCGCAGTTCTGCCGGCTCTTCCATCCCTTCCGGAGCAAACTGCACGAACGCATCCTGAATGGATCCAACCCGAACATTAATCAATCGATCCTGTGCGTCTTGAGCAATAGAAAGAAACCGTTCAGCCATAAAAATAAAAGCCAGAAAAATAACTATAGCTACTAAAATTGTGTAGCCCAGCTGATGGTTATCACGAATTTTTTTGAATCCGTCCTTAAAACTATCAAAAATACTGGAAAGCATTATAAACCTATTCTAGCAGATAAAAGGTTATTTTCTGTGTGTATTACAAACAACACAAAAACCGAATGCAGAAAAGACATCCGGTTTTTATGATTCTTGTTCCAGTCAAGCCTACTGATTTTTTGTATCAGATTCGGGGTTAGAACCTTCCGACCTATCAAGGCCGGCACCATCCGGGCTATCATCTTTAACGCCACCAGCGTCACTGCCGTTTTGGCCATCAGTGCCTGAAGTTTCCTTTGTGGCAACTTTTTCTCGATTCTTTTTGCCGGTAATACCCGAAAGAAGAACAGCAACAATCAGCGCCAAAACCAATATTAGAACAACAACGGCGACGCAGTATTGTTGCAAGAACCCTTTACCTCCCTCTCCGCCAACGGTTGCGTCGGCGACACC
>CAZROQ010000083.1:0-3088 GCA_964601755.1 uncultured Candidatus Saccharibacteria bacterium | reverse complement strand
CTTCCCCGGTGGTTTCGGCACTCACGATGAGTTCTTTGAACTAATAACCCTTATTCAGACAAATAAAATAGACCCCGTACCAATAATCTGTGTAGGCAATGATTACTGGAAAAAATTTGACGAGTTTATAAAAAAAGAAATTTTAGAAAGGGGTGCCATAGACGATGATGATGTAAAGCTATACACAATAAGCGATGACCACGATGAAGTTATTAAACTGATAAAAGAGATCCCGGTAAAAGGAGATCTGCCCTTTAAACACGACAACAATCATGGATAAAGATAAACTTTCTCAAAGTCACTGCAAACCGTGCGAGGGAGGAATAGAACCCCTGAGTGAGGAAGAGGCTATGGATTATCTGACCCATATTCCGGAATGGCAACTGGCTGACCAAAACAAAAAAATCAAAAAGCAGAAAATATTTGAAGACTTTTCTGAAGCTCTTGATTTTGTAAACAAAGTTGGAGAAATAGCAGAAAAAGAAGGTCACCATCCGGATATCTTGATCCACGACTACAAAAAAGTGGCAATCTCACTATCAACCCACGCTATAAACGGACTCTCAGAAAACGACTTTATTTTAGGATCAAAGATAGACGAATTAGACAAAAGATAATTCCATTGTGCCGAGTACAGTGTTTTTATACATCCCCCCCCGCCTCACAGACCATATGGGCTCAGAATAAAGGTTCCTCGGAGCACAGCTCCGAGGTATTGTCGGAACTCGCTTCGCTCGTTGTGTCGCCCAGCAAGCTGTGCGGTATTAAGCCTTTGTTAGCTCCTCGGTTTCGCTCGCTCCATGTCGCTAATAAACACTAAGCACTGCAGTATTTAGTGTTTAGCAAAGACCCTAAATTAATCAAAAAACTGGTAAGCTCTTTGCCTACTCCAAATTACAAACAAAGGCACAGACAGACACACAGCTTTCAGCGTCCGAAGGACAAGCGCTACCACAAGTTTCAAACAAACCGCCTCTTTCTCGACAGTCAGACCTCAACATTTCTTCATCGACAGAAAGATCGGTTGTGTAAATAATTTTAGAAGGAGACTCCGAAATCACCGGCACTTCCTGTTTTGTGTTTTCAAGTGGTTTGGCAAAAAGTATCAACAAAATAACCACGACAAACAATACGAAGAATATTATTTTTTTATCTTTAGAAATCATTTTTAATCTAGATTTAATACACTGCTAATATCGAATAAAAACCTAAAAGTTACCAGATAATCCTTTTTGTTTATATCTAAACTATCAAGAGTCCTCTTGGGTTCAACTTCTATTATATCAATTAAATAATCACCGAAATCACTTGGCTTGTCACCCAAAGAAAGAACGAAGACATCATTCATATCGGGTGTATCAACAAAAACATGGACATCAAAATCTCCTGAATGAACACACTGAGCGTCTTCGGGACAACGAGAATCCTCCAACACAGATTGAAAGGTTAGACGAGCTTCTTCGAATCTGATTGTGCCACCAATTTTTGCTTCTTGAATGTTCTCAGAATCGGAACCCCAAACTTTTGTATAAATTTCATCCGGACCGGAAAGATCCAAAAAATCACGCCAAACAATTTCACCCCCATCAGAAAAAGCTCTTGCCTCTATAGAATTTAAAACAAAAACATCTTCCGGTGAAGGACTCTGCCAAGTACCCTCTTCCCAAACCATTTCACCAAGCAAGATCTCGGTATCATCTGATTTTTGCAAACCAAAAACTTTCACACTATCTGCAACCTTAATATCAGTCTCAAAAAATCCATCCTCAAAAACAAAGAAGGGATTCCCGGTATCTGGATTTAGATTTACCTGATTTCGATAAGAAGATAAATGTTCGACAGAAACCAATAGCAAAGCGGAGCAGAAAATGATTATCGCCAAAGCAAAACCTGTTGGAACTTTTCTATTCATTGCCGATTACTATATCACAAGCTTTTTTAAAAAGAGCATCACCTGCCCCGTTCCTAAGAAGCCTTGGTTTCTTTTGAATCAGGTTTACCAGGGTAGAGGCTTCACCATTCAAACTACCACCGTCAACATAAGCATCCACTTTGTCTCCAAAATAACCAACAGCTTCATCAATCGATGAAGCCGGAGGCAAACCTTCCGGATTTGCGCTTGGGGCAACAACAGGCCCCGCCTCCTTAAGAAAAGAGCGGAAAGAAGCACTTTCCGGAATCCTGAAAGACAGCGAAGCGCTACCGCAACTCAAGTATTCAAGATCGCCCGAGTAAGGAAGTATGATGCTAACCGGACTTGGCCAAACTTCCTCGCAAAATTTTTTGGAAGAAGAATTAAAAATAATACCGAATTTCTCGACATCTTCAACACAAGAGCAAGCAATAATACATGGCTTATTGGAGTCTCTTTCCTTTATGTCAAAAACCAATGAAACGGCTTTCGGCGACCTGGCTGAAGCAAGCAAACCATAGAGAGTATCTGTGGGGAAAACCACCACTCCGTCATTTTTAATTATTTTGACCGCTTCTTTTGTGTTGTTTAAAGTTAATTTTCGCATACAGGATCGCAGTAACTAGGACATTCTCCACCCAAACAGTAGCCGGGGTGATCTTTAGGTTTAAAAGAGTGGGAACGACAAGGACCGGAAACACAGTAAAAAACAGAACTAAACGAATCAAAGTCTTGAGCCCACTCTTCGCTTGGATACCGGCAATTACTGCCTCCGGAATCAGTACAAAATCTTACACTAAACTGAACAACCTGTTCTTTAGGATCATAGACAAGATCAGAACTCGGCCAATTATCCCAGTCATAAACGGCTTGGGGGTATGGAGCACTCGGCCAATCACCCGGCGCCAAGTAATCTTCAAGTCCGGGCGGTATGTCACGATTAGCATCACTCGGGTAATCACCGTTGTCGGCAACATACATTTCGAGTGACTGACTAAGACTATTGAACTCCTGTTGCGTACGCACCTTATATGATTTCTCTTTGGCTTTGATCATAAAATTGAAAGTTATTGATGCCAAAATACCAATAATGGCCACGACAATCAAAATTTCAATCAAAGTAAAACCACGAATGATATTATTCCTAGAAACCGATTTTTTTAAATATGAAAAAAT
>CAZROQ010000082.1:0-3101 GCA_964601755.1 uncultured Candidatus Saccharibacteria bacterium | reverse complement strand
TGATCTATAGCAGGCGAAATTCGTTGTAATGTGCTGAAAATGTTAAAGCGAAGTTAAGGGTGATAATTTTAACGGAATGGGGTAATAGTATATACTACAGTACATACTGTCGTCACAATTCCGATTAAGAAACTGTCGTTTCTTAATCGGAATTTATGTGATAATCTTTAGAAAATGACGGTTTCTGGAGTATATACTATTTACTAAAAACCTTGCGTGTAGCAGAATTTCGGCTAAACTGTGGGAATGTCGGAAATACACAAACCACCACATATAGGCCGTGCCACAGAACTTACAGGCAAAGACTACCTACTTTACCGTTTTTTTGAGATGATCCCCGGAATTCTCTCTTGGGGGACCATTATTGGCAGTGTTCTTTTGTCGTGGCTATTGCCTTTGGTGATGGCTATTTTTATAATCATTTTCGATTTTTATTGGCTTTTGAAAACCGTTTATCTGTCGGTTCATCTTAGGCACAACTGGCGACGGCTCAAAAGTAATTTAAAAACAAACTGGAGAATCAAGCTCGATGAGCTTGATCATGGACATATTTTTCATATGGTCTTCCTTCCTTTTTACAAAGAGACCGAAGAGACCATCAGGAAAAGCGTGGAGTCTTATGTTAACTCTCAGTATGACACCAGAAAAATGATTTTGGTTCTGGCATCAGAAGAGAGAGCAGGGCCTCAAGCAGAAACAATTGCTCAAAAGATGAAGGAGGAGTTTGGTGAAAGGTTCGGACATTTTCTGATAACAAAACATCCGGCGGGTATTCCCGGTGAGCTCTCCGGTAAAGGGTCTAATATAAGTTACGCTGCTAGGATTGCTCGAGAAAAAATTCTAGATCAATTCAATATCCCATACGAAGATGTAATCGTCTCCGCCTTTGATGTTGATACTGTTGTTTATCCTCAATATTTTGCCTGTTTAACTTGGCATTTTCTGAATGTTGAAAATCCTTACCGTGTTTCATTCCAGCCGGTTCCTCTTTATAACAATAATATTTGGCATGCGCCGGCACTTTCCAGGGTTGTCGCCACCTCCGGCACCTTCTGGCAAATGATCCAGCAAGAAAGACCCGAAAAGCTGGCAACTTTTTCTTCACATTCATTGTCTTTCAGAGCGCTTCACGACATTGGTTACTGGCAAACAAATATGGTTTCAGAGGATTCCAGAATCTACTGGAACGCCTATCTTGCTCACGATTCCAATTACAAAGTCATCCCGCTTTCGTATCCTGTTTCCATGGATGCCAATGCCACCGATTCTTTCTGGAAGACCGCGGTTAACATTTACAAACAGCAACGCCGTTGGGGCTGGGGCGCGGAAAACATACCATACATACTTTTTGGCTTTACAAAAAACAAGAGAATTAAGTTAAGAGAGAAGATCAGGGTCACTTTTATTCAACTGGAGGGTTTTTGGTCATTGGCAACAAATCCACTTTTAATTTTTCTTTTAGGTTGGCTTCCTATTGTTCTGGGCGGTGATGAATTTAGGACAACAGTTCTTGCTTATAATCTACCTTACATAACCAGAATAATTATGACCTTGGCAATGCTGGGATTGGTTGTTTCGGCTATAATTTCTTTGAGTTTCTTACCCAAGCGTCCGGAAGGGAGGGGTTTTGCGGCTTATGTCTATATGGCTTTTCAGTGGGTTCTTGTGCCGTTGACCATTACCATATTCGGGTCAATACCTGGGCTTGATGCACAAACCAGATTGATGTTTGGTAGATATATGGGTTTTTGGGTAACCCCTAAGAAGAGTAATAATTAAACATGCCGGATAGATCAAAAAGCGGTTTTAGAACAATATATTTTTATATCCTACTTGCCTTTTTCGTGGTGGGTCTTCCCGTTTTGATTCTTTACTCGGTTGGTTATCGTTTTGATTCTGAGCTTGGTTTGGTAAAAAGAGGAGGGGTCTATATTTCCGTGCCTTTAAGTGGCGCCGAGGTTTCTCTTAATGGAGAATTTCAAAGAGAAACAGGGTTTTTTACAAGGGAAATTTTTATTCAAAATGTTAATCCCGGCGAGCACGATATTTTGGTTTTTCGGCCGGATTACATTCCTTGGAGCAAGCGTTTCCTTGTTGAACCTCAAACTGTCTCAACCCTTTTCCCATTCTTGCTTCCGAGAGAGTATCAGATAAATGAAATACAAAGATTGGCGACAAGCACTTCTCCACAAACAGGCGGGGTTGTTGCGACAACCTCAGAAGAGTATTTGTCAATTTCAAATTTTTTCATTTCTAGAACTTCTTCTTCAACGGCACCTCTCGGCTTTATAGAAAAAGACAACGCTCGGGTAGCAGTAGAAGCGACAACAACACTAGCGACGACTTCTATACTTGATTACATCCCTGAGAATCTCAGAGTTTCTAATGGATCAACGATAATTTGGCATAGCGATTTTGATATCTACGCATATTGGCAGGATTCAAGTGGTTGGTTACCGCCAAGATTTTGTAATCAATTTACATGCAAAAACTTGATGTTGGTAGCTTCTTCCGCCGGAGAGATAAATCACATAGATTTTTATCCAGGTCGTGATGATGTTATTATTTATTCTGTTGAAGACGGTGTTTATGTTGTTGAAATAGACAAAAGACCTGTTCAGATACACGAAAGGATAATCTTTGGAGAGGATGTCACTTTCAGGATAGTCGGGAATCGAATTTTCATAAAAGACGGAAAAGAAATGGCTGAAATAATAATAGATTAATATGTTAGAAAAAAATCAAAAAGGTAGTTTACACCCAATTTCTCAAGCGATTGAGGATATTGTAAAAATATTTTATCCACTTGGTTTTTCTGTTGCCGACGGTCCCGAGGTAGAGTCTGAGGAAAATAACTTCGATCTTCTTAATGTACCTCCTGATCATCCGGCTCGTGATATGTGGGATACCTTTTGGATTGATAAAGATGCCGGCTTCGTTTTGAGAACACACACTTCACCTGTTCAGGTTAGATATATGAAAGAAAACACTCCGCCTATACGAGTTATTGTGACCGGCAAAGCGTTTAGGTACGAGGCGACTGACGCAACGCATGAGTCTAATTTTTTTCAGCTTGAAGGTTTAATGATTGAAAAGAAAGG
>CAZROQ010000081.1:0-3112 GCA_964601755.1 uncultured Candidatus Saccharibacteria bacterium | reverse complement strand
GAGGGGGTGTGGTAGTATGCAGGGTGAAACAGGTTCTTTGATGTGTCAAATATTTTCTTGGTTAAAGCGATCTGCACAAGTCAGACTTGTGCAGATCTGGAATCAGACTGGAATCAACCTGAAAGTTTGGAGCCACCTGCTTGTTGCAGGGGGCGTGAAAATAAAAGGTCAAAAAAGGTCTTGAAAAAGGCCAAAGATCTTGGAAAACTTCGGGTGCTTCGTGCGTTTGTTTCGCGTGGAGGTTCAAACAGTAAATTATCCGGGGTGGTCTCGGATAAAGAACTCTTCCACATTTTCTTCTTTAAGGAGGTTATCCAATGGGTAACAAACAGTCCCAGAGTCGTAATCGACCCGTGTCTGGTTCCAGCAACAAGGGCCAGCGCAATGTCAACAAGTCGAGTGGCTCGAAGCGGAGTGGCACATCTTCCAAGGGAATCAAGAAGTGAAGCACACTGCCGAAGGTGGTGGCCACAGGCAGTCATTCTGACTGCCTGTTTTTATTTTAAGGTTATAATGATTCACATGGATACATTAAATTCTCAATATATACAAAAGGAACTGACTAATGGTTCTAAACTAATACATATCAAAGTGCCACAAGTGCCGTACGGCGTTGTTTCTGTTTGGTTCAGAGCTGGTTCAAGATTTGATCCAAAAGAAAAGCATGGACTGGCCCATTTTTTCGAGCATATTTATGGTATTAAAACTTTAAAACATCCGGACAGAGTAGCAAGAATTTCAATGCTGGAATCGAAAGGTATAGACTTCAACGCCTTTACTGGCTTCGAATCCGCTCACTACTACCAAACCCAACTACCTGAATACACACTATTTTCATTTGAGCATCTCTTAGATGGTATATATAACTCCGTTTTTAATGAAAAAGATGTGGAGGATGAAAAGGAAGTGATAATTAATGAAGAAGCGAGAAATAGAGAGAATCCGAGTGATTATATGTGGAGACTTGTCCATAAGTCGCTATGGCCTAAAAGTTCCTTATCTTCAGACCTTTTAGGAGACAAGGAGAGTATCGAATCAATCAGCCTTGATGATATAAAAGAATTTAAAAAGAGATATTATACCCCCGCAAACTCAGTGATAGTTGTGGTCTCTGATCTTGAAACAACAGAAATTGAGGTGCTGTTACAAAAAAATGACGCTTGCCCGAAACCTGCCCAAATAAAATTTAAGGAAGAAGTTTTTAATGATCCAATTCCAATATTCATAGACAGAAGAGACACCGAGCTTATAGAGGTCTCAATCGCATTCAGAACTTCTACAAACAAACAAATCGGAGAGTCCGTTGCGCTTGACCTTTTATCAGAACATATGGGTGGAAATTTTTCATCTCGCCTGATAGAAAGAATGAGAATCAAAGAAAGTCTAACATACTGGGTTAATGCTACCACTCAAAACTATTCAGATACCGGATATTTCAGTATCTCTTATTCTGTATCAAAGAAAAATCTACAAAAAACAGTCGATATTGTTATCGAAGAAATAAAAAAAATTCAGGAAAAAGAACTTTCTGAGGAGAGGTTGCAAACCTTAAAGAATATTTACCTGACAAATCACATAAAAACACACAATGACCCGCTAGAAATGGCCGCATGGTTCGGCTTTCCTGCTATAGCCGACGGGGAAATACTGGGTTTAGAAGAGTTTAGAAAAAAGGTAGAAAATGTAAAAAAGGAAGACTTGCTTAATGTTTCAAGAAAATATTTCAAGGTAGAAAATAGGTCAATTGTTCTTATAGGTGACATAAAAGAAAAAGAACTTTTAATATAAATAGAGTTAAAAGTGGTGGACTAGTACAAGGGTAATATAAACCAGTTGGCCCATGTTCCACAAAATAATAAAATGAGCAACATGTACACTTTAATTGTTGACATTTTGGGAGGGGGTGTGGTAGTATGCAGGGTGAAACAGGTTCTTTGATGTGTCATTAGGGTGAGGTGGCCGTATGGTCTCTCTTCGCTTCAATTAAGCATTTTTATGCAGAAAGTGTGCTGTCAAAACCCACAATATGGAGATTTGCGATGAACCATGACCCCGAACATATCTCAGAATGGCTTGTGATCGAGAAACCACCCGAGCCTCAAGAAAACGAAGAAAAAGGTGATACTCATCTCAATACCGGCGGAGAAACTGAACAGAGCCCCCCAAACTTCAAAGCGTGACATCCTGCAGATGTTCTCAGGACGTGCTGGAGTTGAATCCAATGAAAAGGAGGCCCCCATGAATCGCCATCGATTCGGCCTTTATTTCAAGGATGATCCGGACAACAGTGGTGACAATGAGGCACCGGATCATTCGGACCACTCGGAGTCGTCAGATGCCGACTCCCCCGACACTTCGGGCTAAGAGCCCGCGCAGGATGTGCATAGCACATCCTGCTTTTTTATTGCCAACATAGAGCGAATGCCCAGCGCCATTCATGAATATAGTGCTGGGGCGAGCCGTGTCCGTTTGCCGGCGAGAAGGAGGAAAGTGACGAAAGTTTAGCACCCATTATCCCCTATACTCCTGTATCTCCTGGAGGATTTCTTTGTAACCGCGTTCTTCAACTATCTCCCATGCCCGAGTATAGTCACCACCTTCGTCCTGTAAACATTTGTCTTTGTTCTTCTCTAACCGATCCGGTTCATTGAGTATATCGAGATAGATATACGCCAAAACAGCGTGTACATAGATATGAGACCGCGTTGTACTCGACTCGTCGGGATAAAGCTCCGCATAAAAAACTCGATCATCCGGCGGGGTTTCGCCGCCCTCAAATCGGCGTATATCTTCATCCGTAAGCAACACATGAACGAGTTCATGTGTTAGTGTATTTATAAAGTTGTCCGGCTCAAAACCGCTCCGAATAACCAGAGGCTCACTCAATCCACGAGGTGTTAGGCTGACTACATTCACGCGGATGAAGTTGCGATAAAACGACAGGCTGGTGGCATGTTCGAGACCCCGAAGAATTGTTTTCTCGAGCGGTTTCCAGTGTTTCCGGTACACGGCAACACGCTCTTTCACCGTATCGTTATCTGGAACAGGGACATCATCCCATTTTTTATATGACCGCGTCCACTGAACAAAGATGGGATCGAGTAGTCTGTTG
>CAZROQ010000080.1:0-3116 GCA_964601755.1 uncultured Candidatus Saccharibacteria bacterium | reverse complement strand
ATAGGGTTAATGTTAGCAGGCGTTTCATTAAATGAATACACCTGTTTTGTGTGGATAGCATGAAAGATAAAAAATTACAAAAAGCAACTTTCGCAGGCGGATGTTTTTGGTGTTTGGAGGCAATCTTTAAACGAACCGAAGGAGTGGAGAATGTCAAAAGCGGTTATACGGGAGGGAACAAAGAAAATCCGACATATGAAGATGTTTGCGCGGGCGATAGCGGTCACGCTGAGGCGGTTGAAATTACTTATGACCCCGGTGCCATAACCTACGAAATGTTACTTCAGATTTTTTTTGAGTCTCACAACCCAACAACTTTAAATAGACAAGGGGCCGACATTGGCTCGCAGTATAGGTCTGCGGTTTTTTATCATAACGAAGAGCAAAAAAACAAAGCTCTCAAGGTAATTGATATAATAGAGGGGTCGGGGTTTTATCCGGACAGAGTGGTTACAGAAGTAGCAGAGGCGGGGAAGTTTTATGAAGCAGAAAGATATCATAACGACTACTTTAGTAAAAACAACAACGCTCCGTATTGCCAGATTGTTATTGCCCCCAAGCTGGATAGCATCATTAAAAAATTCAAAGAGGTTAAAGAAAAAGATTAAATTATGAGCTTGGTTTATTTAGACAACAACGCGACAACGCCAGTTGATCCGGAGGTTAAAAAAGTTATGGACCCATTTTTTGAGGAGTCTTTTGGCAACCCTTCCAGTTTGCATAGTGTTGGGACGGGGGTAAAAGAGGACTTGGATGAGTTTAGAGGCACAGTCGCTAATTTTTTTGGGTGTAATTCGGAGGGGGTGATTTTTACTTCCGGAGCAACGGAGAGTGCCAACTTGGCGTTGCGCGGTCTTGCTGATCGCAATCTAAACAAAAGACATATCGTCACTTCCCTCATCGAACACTCGTGTGTTTTGAAAACTTGTGAGGCTCTTGAGGAAAAAGGGTTTGAGGTAACTTATGTTTCTCCTGATTCAGAAGGCAGAACAGATCCGCTTAAGATTGTTGATGCGGTCAGGCCTGATACTGTTTTGGTTTGTTTGATGCATATAAACAACGAAACCGGAGTCATAAATGATATTCGCGAGGTCGGACGCCTTATTAAAGAAAAAAATCCGGAAACAGTCTTTTTTTCAGACGGCGCGCAGGCGGTTGGCAAAGTTTCCGTAAGTCTGGAAAATGTTGATCTTTACTCAATCTCGGCGCATAAATTTCATGGGCCGAAAGGTGTCGGGGTTTTGGTAAACACAGGCGATGTTGATTTTAAAACGCAGATTACCGGTGGTGGTCAGGAGATGGGTTTGCGTTCGGGGACAGAGAATGTGGCGGGTATTGCGGGCTTGGCTAAAGCTCTGGTTATGGCTGAAGAAAATAAGGGACAGTTTATCGAAAAAGCGTCAAGATTTTCTACAAAACTAAGACAGGTGCTCGGTAAAATGGATGGTGTTGTTTTTAATTCTCCAGAGGATGCCGTTGCTACGACTCTAAATATTTCGTTTCCCAAAATTCCGACAAGCCATATGGTGGCTGAGCTCGATAAAAGAGGGGTGCTTGTTTCGGGGGGCTCCGCCTGCTTGTCGAACAAAGATTTAACCAGCGCCGTTCTTGATGGTATGGGGCTAACTGATGAAGTCAAGAAATCGGCAGTAAGAATCAGTTTTTCAAGATTTACCACCGAAGATGATATCGACAAGCTCATCGAGGTGCTCGATAGTATATACTACAGTATATACTAAGTATATACTGTAGTATATACTACCAACCAAGATTACTCCTGATCGGATACAGATACCAAACCCCATTAAAAACCACCACAATCGTATAAAAATCCTAGGTTTAACCTAGGATTTAGATGTCTGCTTCTTGGGGTTTTAATACCGTTTATTTATAAGTCCACATCTGTTGACCTAAAAAAGGTGTCTGACCCATTTTTCGAAATATTTGACATGACATTATTGTCTGCAATAATGGAAACTAGCATCTTCTTTTAGTTGTCGCTTGTTTGCCGACCTTGTGGGTAGGCAGACGCTCGGCAAAATGTCAGGAGCACCTTAAATGTCCACACCAATTGCAGTACTCCCTGTGAACAGTGAAGTGCAACGGGGCGAAAATCTTCCTCTCATGATGAAATTCATGGAGGAGCAACCCGGCCAGTCCGAGCCGTCAATGTACAGCGACGACTCGACGTATATGGGGAACACATCGACTGGTGGAAAGGATGACGGTCCCGACTACCAGAGCGACTGATCGGGTGAGGTGCGCTGATCTAGGCTGGTTTTGTAACAAAACCAGCCTTTTCTATATCTGAATCTGAGAAAGCACAGCGCAGTATGCCGTACACAATATTACGGTCTGATTTGCTCAAAGCTGTGCGCTCTTTAGAAAGCCGTTTTATCCATTTGTCGCTTTGTTTCTTCATGTCCAACCTTTTGTATGCCACCGCCAATGTTGCATGGACTTGATGGTCATCTGACTGCTCCTCGACTGAGTGCCTGTGATACTTTGCGTACCATTCACTTGCCTTGTCTTTTTCTTCACAGCGTAAAAAAACATCAGCTAAACGATTAGCGGTAAGTTTTCCTTTGAACAGCTTGTAATTTTCCGTGGCGAGTGAAATTGCTCTATGGCAATCAATGCTCGAGTATATTTGCGCCAAAAATAATCGAGCGTTTAAAACAGTCTTACTGAGGTCAGCTGAATTTTGATGCCTTTCGATCACATCTTCGAGAATCTTGATTGCACCACTTAGTTCTTCAGGTTTGCTTTTGTGAGCGAATGCATAATGGTACAGAAATGTAGCAAGCCAAACCTTAAGTTCGTCGTTATCGGGAGATTTTTCAAGCAATGAGCGCACATACGAAATGCCCACCTTAAACTCTGCATTTCTATGCAGATGAATAAGTTTACTTCGGTTAAATTCTTGAGAATTCATTGACAAAAAAAGCTTATGTGTAATCATCATAACAGATTTTAATGCTCATCAACAACCACAAACTGGAAAGGAGACTCGATGCAAAGAGAAAAGGTCATATTGATCCTTACGAATCCAACTGATTCCGCAGCCAATGCTGTATGTAGCACCCTCGAAAAGAGGGAGGCTCCCTTCTTTAGAC
>CAZROQ010000079.1:0-3159 GCA_964601755.1 uncultured Candidatus Saccharibacteria bacterium | reverse complement strand
ATAGAAACACCCGATGGTGAATTTATTTTTCTTGAGGTGAACCCGTCAGGCCAGTGGGACTGGATAGCCAAACTTGCTCAATTGCCCATCGCGGTGTCCGTAAAGAATTTGTTGGCTACCTATGTCAAATAGTACACAACCCGCTGGTTTCCCGGCGGGTTTTTATATATTAAACACACCTTTGGCGTATTCATCGAGAAGATGGCGAGCATAGGGTTTTTCGACCTCAGCTACCTTGGTTTCATACCATTCCTTGGCTGACTGTATGTTATGTTCTAAAAGCATTGATATCATTGGCGTAATTGTATTAGGATGATCTGAGTAAAGATACTCGCACGCGTGCTTGCAGAATATCCGGGCTTGTTTGATGTCCTTGCGTTGCCAAATCGCAACAGTGGTAGCGTGATGGTACCACAACCACAATATGCTTTTGATTATCTTTCCTTCGGTGGCTTTCAGATTCTGACAGTCAATCTCAAGAAGGGCATTTTTAATTTTATTAAGGCGAAGTGAACTGTCGGTGTAATCAAATGTACCGTTAGTGATTGCCTCTTGGTCAAGCTGGTGATATAAAGAATGTAAATCGTAGAGGTCGGTTACCTTGAATTTTATACAAATAAATTTAAGCTGAGTATCCATGCCTTAAGAGTATACTAACCGCCCATTTTATACAAAAAAGAGACCGGGTAGATCTCTTTGTGATGTGGCTACAGATGATTGTCAGTCATTCCGCGGAGCGGTCGGATCATCCTGTTGATCGTGCATTTCTGGCTTGTTCCCCTGCGTTGTCACCACAGTCATGTTGGCGACAAAGTTCGGGGCCACAGCACGTGGTTGCACCCGCCTGAGAAGCAACGGTTTTTCATCCTTGCTGCGTACTGGTGTTGCAATGGAGGAGACCATCCGTAAGTCCTTTCGAGTAAGAAAAAGAAAGAGTTAAACAGTGAACAGCGATATGACCGCACAGCCATCTCACCCTAATGACACATCAAAGAACCTGTTTCACCCTGCATACTACCACACCCCCTCCCAAAATGTCAACAATTTTTATCACGCTTTTTAGTAGCTCAACACCACCGGCCTGCGCCGAATCATGGCCTTTTTTCTGACCGCTTTATTCCTTCTCTTTTCCTCTTCACCCTCCTTTACCTATTTTTAGCGGTTTTAAACACTAAGTACTGCCAGTACTTAGTGTTTAGAGAGCGGTTTTGGTTAGAGGTTGTTTAATAAGCCGAAAGCATTTCTTTGTGTTGCGCAGGCAGGGTAATCGCCCGTGTCTTTAGCGGTCACTTTCGAGTACCTATCAAACTTAAAACTCATTCAGTATTTTGATCTGGGCGCCGATGCCGTTGAGTCTCTTTACAAGGTCTTCATAGCCTCTGTTTATGTTGTAGATATTTCTTAAAACGGAAGTGCCGTCTGCTCCGAGCATTCCTATAAGCACAATAGCGGCGGGTCTCAGGGCTGGTGGGCAAATAATTTCTGCAGGTTTCAGTTTGGTTGGGCCGGTAATGTAGATCCTGTGCGGATCGGCAAGGAGTGTGTCCGCTCCGAGTTTATCGAGCTCTTTGTAATGGATAGCCCGTTTTTCATAGACCCAATCATGAATAAAAGTCGTGCCTTCTGTTTGGGTGGCGATGACCGCAAAAAAGGGCAAGTTGTCGATGTTTATCCCCGGGTATGGTCGGGCGTCAATTTTTTCTTCCAGAGCAACGAGTTTAGACGGTTTGGTTGTGATATCTCCAAGCCGAACTTGATTATTGCTTCCTTTTCTCTCTTTTTTGATTGAGTATTTGAAGCCCATCTTTCTTAGTTTAAGAAGTTCGAGCTCTAAAAAGTCGAGGGGAGCGCCTTCGATGGTTATATTTGATTTTGTTACTATGGCTGATGCCAAAAGAAACATTGCTTCAATCGGGTCTTCGCTTATCGAGTAGGTTATGTCTTTTTTTATTTCTGGAACACCTTTTATAGTTAGTGTTGTCGTTCCTATGCCTTTTATCTCGACCCCGCACTCGGTTAAGAAATTACATAAATCCTGAACCATATAGTTGGCAGAAGCATATTTGATAGTTGTTTCTCCGGGGATCAGAGATGCTGCCATAAGGGCATTTTCCGTGACGGTGTCTCCGGATTCATAAAGTATTATTTCATTTGCTTTAAGCCCTTTGTGGCTAACGCTGTAGTGATCTTTGGTGGCTTTTATGTCCACTCCCAAATCTTCCAGAGCAAAGAAATGGGGCTTTACGGTTCTTGAACCAAGTTTACATCCACCGGCTTGGGGGATGTTAAATTTTTTTATGTGATGCAGAAGCGGGCCAATGAAGAGGATGACACTTCTTGTTTTCCGTGCAGATTCTTCATTAATAGAATTAAGTTTCAGTTCTTTCGGAGGTTTGATAACTACATCACCATTAGTCCACTTTACAGATACTCCTATGCTTCTTAAAACTTCTATAAGACGATGGACTTCTTCGATCTTGGGCATTCTTTTTAGGGTGGTCGTTCCTTTATTCAAAAGAGAGGCACACAACAAGGCAACCGCCGCATTTTTAGAAGTTTTGACTTTTATTGACCCTGAAAGTTTTTGGCCACCTTTTATTTTGAGGTTCAGTGACTTATTTGAAACACGGACAATGTCTTGATTGAGAGCATTTGATATTTTTGTTAGTGTTTCCGTGCTTACATTTTGTTCGCCTTTTTCAATTCGGGCGATAACGCTTTGTTTGGTTTTTATTCCTTCGGCCAGCTCTGCTTGGGTTACGCCTCGTTCGATTCTGAGTTGCGCAATGAGCTCGCCGATTTGTTTTAGTTGATTGTTCATATTTAATATTTTTGATTAACCAAATAAATCGGATTGTTGAGGTGTCTAAAATTATTATAGCAAATATGTTATGTATTTTAAAGAATCAAGGATTAGGAATTACGAATCGAGAATTACGAATCAAGAATTAGGAATTAAGAATTACGAATTAAGGATCAAGAATTAGGAATTAAGAATTACGAATTACGAATTACGAATTACGAATTAAGAATGTATAAATGTATACAAACAAAGCGAAGATTTTTTAGTTGAAACATTGAAATTTGAAAATTCAATGAAAATTGAAAATTGTAAATTGAAAATTCCTTATTACGAATTACGAATCGAGAATTACGAAT
>CAZROQ010000078.1:0-3295 GCA_964601755.1 uncultured Candidatus Saccharibacteria bacterium | reverse complement strand
TTGACTAACCCCAGATACATCCTGCACCACTATTCTGTAGAACCTCGGAGGTTCTACACCATTAAAAATGGAGAATTACAAACTTTCATTCCTGTGGAAACCATGTTCCCACAAGGTCTCTATAAAAAGGATCTAAACTGACTCCTGAACACCCACGACTGCAGGTGTAGGTGTTTAAAACCGCTAAAAATAGCCCTTCTAAACACTAAAGACTGCAGTACTTAGTGTTTAAAAATTCCGATTAAGAAGCGACAGTTTCTAAAACGAAATAGTGATTTTTTAGAAGCTGGGAGCTAGAATCAAGAATTAAGAATTACGAATCAAGAATTAGGAATCACGAATTAAGAATCATAAAAAGGGATCAGACCCCTTTTTTTCCTGCAAATATCAAGGTTAAACCTTGATATTTTTTACTTGAGACATTGAAGTTTGCTTGTCCCGAGCGTAGTCGAGGGAAAAAAGTTGTAGCATCCGCAGTGCCACAGGCTATGTTGGGAAATTATCAAGAGAGTCTAGAAATGGGTGGGGTTATTCGAAAGTTTGAAATAACGGCCCGTCGTGATATAGTCCCTCAAGGCAGAGCTCCGAGGTAATTTCGGAACTCGCTCCGCCCATACATTAGTGTGGCAGAGCCACGCAGTATTGGACTATATTATCTCCTCGGCTCGGAAATGAAAAACTTTGCTTCGCTTCGTTTCTCATTTCTCTCGCGTAGGTCGCTAATAAAGTTCAGTCATTATAAATGGCTTATCTTCAGATTCGTAGGTTAGAAATCTAAAAAACAAAGATTTCAGATCTAAGAAACTGTTTAATATCTCGACGCACGAAAATCATCACAAAAACACTCATCAAATAAAACACCCAAATTTCTGTTAAAAATATTCGCTTCAGCCTCAATGTATCTCGATACGCTTCGGCTTCCCCTCCGTCGCCAAGGCTATGGCAGGGCACGGCAGCTTTCTTTTTAACTAGAAATTTGGGAATTTTATTCAGATGCGAGAAATTAAAATAGTTTCTAAATCTGCAGGGAAGCTCGTATAAAAAGTTTTCTTTATGAACAAAAAAGAGTACTCACTTGAAGTGGGTGGTAAAACCCTAACCGCCGAGTTTAATGATTTGGCGGAAAATGCCGACGGTTCTGTTTTGGTTAAGTATGGCAATTCAGCTGTTTTGGCTACTGTTGTTATGGATAAAAATCCGGGTAGTGCGCCCTTTTTCCCTTTGACTGTTGATTACGAAGAAAAATTTTACGCAGCCGGTCAAATTCTCGGTTCTCGTTTTATGAGGAGGGAAGGCAAACCTTCCGATGAAGCCGTGCTTTCCGCACGAATTGTAGACCGAACAATAAGACCGCTTTTTGACCAAAGAATGAGGAACAGTATTCAGGTGGTTTTAACTGTCTTATCTATAGATGAAGATGACCCTGATGTGCTGTCCGTGATAGCAACCTCTCTGGCCTTGTCTGTTTCTGATATTCCTTGGGATGGGCCGGTTAGCGCCGTTCGAGTTGGAAAAGTAAAAGAATCGGATGAGCTTTTGGTAAATCCGACATACAAATCAAGACAAAACGGGGGAATGATACTGGATTCTCTTGTTTGCGGTAAAGACGGACTGATAAACATGATAGAGATTGGCTCTTATGAAGTTTCCGAGGACGATGCAACTGCTTCTTTAGAAAAAGCTCAAGAGGTCATAAAGAAAGTACAAGATTTCCAAGAAGAGATAATTAAAGAGAGGGGAAAAGAAAAAAGAGTTTTTGAGTGTGAGGTTCTTCCCGAATCATTAAAAGATATCTTTAAGAAAGAAATCGAACCCCAAATGTCTGATTATGTCTTGGGAGATGCTAAAGCAAGAACAGCCGAACTGGAGGAACTGTGGTTGGCAAAAGTCGAAGAAACCGATCCGGAAGCAAACGGCGCTTTAGCACGAGAATTCTTTGACAAAGAGGTTGACAGGTTTGTTCATAAGATTGCTCTGGAAGAAGACAAGAGAACAGACGGTAGAAAAATGGACGAGGTTCGTCCGCTTTTCGCGCAAGCGGGAGGAATTTCGTCGATACTGCACGGCTCCGGGGTTTTTTACAGAGGTGGAACGCATGTGTTATCGGCGCTGACTCTCGGAGGACCCGGGGACACTCAAATAATTGACGAGATAGAGTCCCAAAAAGAAAAACACTTTATGCATCACTACAACTTTCCGCCATTTTCTGTTGGTGAAACGGGCAGAGTCGGCGGTTTTAACAGGAGGCAAATAGGCCACGGCGCACTCGCCGAAAAAGCCATTGTGCCCGTCTTGCCACCACAAGACACTTTCCCTTACACAATTAGAATTGTTTCGGAAGTCCTTTCATCAAACGGTTCCAGCTCGATGGCATCCGTTTGCGGTTCAACACTGGCCTTGATGGATGCCGGCGTACCGGTTACAAGACCGGTTGCCGGAATTGCTATGGGTGCAATGTCTGAAAGTCAAGAAAATTATAAAATCTTAACCGACATTCAAGGCCCTGAAGATCACCACGGAGATATGGACTTAAAAGTCGCCGGCACCAGAGAGGGGATAACAGCCGTTCAGATGGATGTAAAGGTTAAGGGTTTTCCGATTTCCGCTCTGGCTGAAGCGTTCGAAAAAGCAAAAATAGCTCGTCTTCAGATTTTGGATGTTATCGAAAAAGAAATAGCGGAACCACGACCGGAAATAAATCCAAACGCCCCGCACATAATCACTCTTGAAATAAAACCGGAACAGATCGGATTGGTCATTGGGTCCGGAGGTAAAACAGTAAATGGCATAAAAGAAAAAACTCAAGTAGAAATAGACATAGAAGACTCAGGACGAGTATTTATAACCGGAGAAAAAACAGGTGCTGAAGAAGCCAAAAGACAAATTGAAGCGTTGACCAAGGAGTATGAACCGGGAGAAAAAGTGGAAGGAGAAGTTATAAAAATCGTTGATTTCGGTGCTTTTGTTAAGCTGGACGAATTCAACGAAGGTCTTCTTCATATTTCTGAAATCGCTCCGTTTAGAGTTGAAAAAGTTGAAGAGGTTCTTAAAGTTGGTCAAAAAGTTCCGATAGTTGTTAAAGAAATAAATGACAGAGGACAGTTGAGGCTATCTCTTAAAGACGCCGACCCTAATTTTGTTCCCAACCCGAATAAGTAAAATAATAGAATTACGAATTAAGAGTTACGAATTACGAATTAAGAATTAGGAATTAAGAATCAAGAATTAGGAATCAAAACTCGAATGTATGAATTCTTGAAACAAGAACAAGTGTGTTTAGCGTGTTTTAGTTTAG
>CAZROQ010000077.1:0-3296 GCA_964601755.1 uncultured Candidatus Saccharibacteria bacterium | reverse complement strand
CCGCCACCCTCGCTTCGCTCACGATTCGAAGCAAAGCAGTTTGCTTCTCATCCACTCTGGCACCTCTCCAATAAATTTCAAATTGTCGCTCCTTCGGAGACGGTGCCTTCGTGTCCGCCACCCTCGCTTCGCTCACGATTCGAAGCAAAGCAGTTTGCTTCTCATCCACTCTGGCACCTCTCCAATAAATTTATTGTATGCAAAATTTACCACACAAGACAAACCTTTTCTACCAAGATATCCTTATACTATGAATCAATACAATTCACTGGCTTTAATTTATGACCTCGTGCTCGGTGACAGAACTGACGAGGTTGAGTTTCTGAGAAAGAAAATCAGGAAGTACGCGCCGGAGGCGCAGAATGTTTTAGAGATTGCCTGTGGCACAGGCGCCATCCTGAAAGAGCTTTCCGGCCAATACAAAGTTACCGGCATCGACATCTCTGTCGAGATGATCAAAGAGGCTACAAAAAATGTTCCTGCCGGCACATTTTTTGTGGATGATATGACAAATTTTAATCTGGATAAAAAGTTTGATGCTGTCATCTCAATGTACGACTCAATCAATCATCTCGAAAGCAAAGAGGGCTGGCAGAAATGTTTTGAAAATGTCGCCCATCACCTCAAACCAAACGGAGTATTTATCTTCGATATTCTGACTACCGGTCGGTTTCAAGAACTCCCTGAAGAAACCCCCGTGGAAGAAAGCGGAGTCACCATAGACGCCGAGCTTATTGACCCTCAAACCCTAAAGTGGAGTATCACACACAAAGACGATCTAATTGAAATGCAGGAAATTGTTTACCCGATTTCTGAAATAAAAGAAATGCTCCAAAAATATTTTGACAGCATAGAAATAACAGATATCCACGAAAACCCCGCCACCGACACCTCTCCCCGCGCCTACTTCATCTGCTCAAATCCAAAATAGTATATACTGTAGTATATACTAAGTATATACTACAGTATATACTACTTCCTAGTAATCTAGTGCCCTAGCCATCCTAGCGCCCTAATCTGCTATACTGCCTCAAATGAAAACAACAGACTTTCTTGAAAACCATTTTCAGCTGAAATCGGTACAAAAAAGTGCCTTGAAACGACTTGGGATTCAAGCCGTCCGTGATCTCCTGTATCACTTCCCCCACCGCTACGGCGAGGTTGCTCAGGTTAAAAATATCGGAAGTATAAAAGAAGGCGAAGAGGTGCTTGTTTTTGGTAAAGTCAAAAAAACAGAGACCGGAAAAACCTTCAAAGGGCGGACTCCTATTGCCAAGGCGACCATCGAAGACGAAACCGGTGTCATCAAAGCCATCTGGTTTAACCAGCCGTACATCGCCAAGATGGCACCCGAAGGCGCGACTGTGCGTGTTGAAGGAAAAATCGGAACTCACAACGGCAAACCGACCTTTACCAACCCTGAAATCCAGATTGTCGAAAAAATACCAACGGCTGTGGGCGATTCACTTTTTGGCTCAGGAGACGCCAGCCACGCCTTCCCTGTTTACAAAGAAAGCAGGGGGGTTACCAGCCGATGGTTTTACCACGCCATCGAGAAAGTTTTTGCCTCCGGACTTCTGGATGAAATCACAGACCCGATCCCCGAAGAAACACTCAAAAAATACAACTTGCCAACACTGAAAACAGCACTTGTCTGGATTCACCGGCCAAAGAAAAAAGGTGATGCCGAAGCGGCGCGCAAAAGATTTAGCTTTGAAGAGATATTTTTCATACAGCTGGAAAAACAAAAAGAACGCAAAAACTACGAGTCAAACCCTTCTTTTATAATTGACATTCCAAAAGAAAAGATCAACGAATTTACAAATCGTTTTGGCTTTGAACTTACCGAATCGCAAAACAAAGCCATCGGGCAAATCCTTAAAGACCTCAAAACACCGGTGGCTATGTCGCGCCTGCTCGAGGGCGATGTCGGTTCGGGAAAAACCGCCGTTGCTGCAACCGCCTCATACGCCACAGTAACCACGCCTCCAGAAAATCAAGACTTTGGAAATCTGCAGGTCGCCTACATGGCACCGACCGAAATACTGGCCAAACAACACTTCGAAACATTTGTTGAGCTTTTTGCTCATATGCCCATTCAGATTGGGCTGATCACCGGAAGTGGTTGCAAAAAATTCCCCTCCAAGGTCAACCCGACTGAAGCAACAAACATCTCCCGCACCCAGCTTCTGAAGTGGGTCAAAAACGGAGAGATACCGATTTTGATTGGCACTCACTCACTCATCCAAAAATCAGTTGAGTTTGAAAATCTTGGGCTTGTCATTATCGACGAGCAACACCGATTTGGCACAAAACAACGATTCAGTCTCCGCAACAAAAAAGATATTTTGCCTCACCTGCTTTCCATGACCGCCACCCCTATCCCCCGCACACTGGCGCTGACACTCTACGGAGATCTTGATTTAACCTTACTCGATACTTTACCTGCCGGAAGGAAGCAGATAGAAACACACCTAGTTCAGCCGGCGCACCGAAAAAGAATGTACGAAAAAATTCGCGAGGAAATAGATGAAGGCAGACAAGCGTATGTCATTTGCCCACGCATCGACGAACCAGACCCCGCAAAAGAGAGAGCTGTCTTAGCTAAATCAGTCAAAGAGGAAGCGAAGCACCTTGCCAAGAAAGTTTACCCGGACCTTAAAATTGGGATGCTTCACGGCCAGATGAAAAAAGACGAGAAAGAAAGTGCGATAAATGAATTTGCAGAAGGGAAAAATGATATTTTAGTTGCCACTTCTGTTGTCGAAGTCGGGGTAAACATTCCCAACGCCACGGTGATTGTCATTGAGGGAGCCGAGCGCTTCGGGCTTGCCCAGCTTCACCAGCTCCGTGGCCGAGTGATGCGTTCCTCGCATCAGCCATACTGCTTTGTCTTTACCGAAAGCAACTCAAAGAAAACGATGGATCGTCTAAAAGCGCTAACACAGGCCAAAAACGGTTTTGAGCTTGCCGAGCACGACCTCGCTCAAAGAGGCGCCGGCGAGCTTGCCGGCGCCAGTCAATCGGGAATTTCGGATATCGGCATGGAGGCGATTAAGAATATAAAGATGGTTGAGGCCTCCCGCAACGAAGCGCAAAACCTCATCGAAACCGATCCAAAACTCAAAAAGCACCCGCTCATAAAGTCCCGCCTCGAAAAATCAAACAAGGTACATTTTGAGTAATCGAGTCCTACAGACTATTGAGATAATCACTTATACCCTTTAAAACAGAGCCCATACTACCATACACAGATGCCAAATCACGACCGTTATTACCCCGTGACCGCGCCGTCT
>CAZROQ010000076.1:0-3308 GCA_964601755.1 uncultured Candidatus Saccharibacteria bacterium | reverse complement strand
TATTGATATATGAAAAAACAAAACGAAAATCTGCCAGCCTTCCTAAAAGCCGTAAACGACCAAAATCGTTTAAAAATACTTACTCTGCTCAAAGAAGGCCCACTGTGTGTCTGTGACATTTTTCCGGCTCTCGACATCCCCCAAAACCTTGCCTCACACCATTTGAAGGTCCTCAAAGATGCCGGCTTGGTTGAAAGCAAAAAAGAAAGCACACGGGTCATATACTCTTCGAAAAAAGAAATTATAAATCATTATCAAAAATTATTAGCTAAAGCTATCAAGTAGTATGAAAATCCAAGTTTTAGGTTCAGGTTGTAAAAGTTGCAAAACACTTTACGAGAACACCCAAAAAGCAGTCGGCGATTTGGGGATTGATACCAAAGTTGAATATATAACCGATGTCCAGCAAATTATTCAGATGGGTTATCTCAAAAGCCCCATTCTGACTGTAAACGAAAAAGCGGTTGCGGTCGGCGAGATACCATCAACAGAAGACATTGAGCAATTATTAGCGAATTATTTGTAGTGTGAAAAAAATTATACTGACAATTCTTCTCTTGTCCGCCTTTGTGTTTGTTTTGGTATGGTTCGCTTTTTTCCGCGCCCCACAAGGCGAAGAATTCACACCAATATTCATTGCCACTTGCGACACTTGCTATCACGAATTCAAAGACAAGATCAGCGCTCCGTTTGAATTGATCCGCACGCAATCAACCGGCGAGAGTTTAGACCTGCTCAAAGCAGGTACAGTTGAGTTAGCAATAGCCGGAAGAACGCCGAAAGAAACAGAGTTTGCCGGAGATGGCATTGTCCTCAGAAAAGGATATTCCTTCTTGGGCAGTAAAGAGGAAGTTGTTTTATTCTCCGAGCTTAGCGACTACAACCTCTACTCCGATTTACCCCCATCAGACATAAAGAATCTGAGTCTTAAAAATGTAACCCCTGTTGAAGATATTTACCCGTACCTCGATCAAGGCATAGCGATAACTTCGTGGGAAAATACAGACTACAAAAAAGCAGAGATTGTCCACATTTTCAAGGCGGGTATGTCGAGACTGCCACTTTCTCGACAACCCACTTTACACTGCAAGCAAACATGCGCCGAGGGTGCCGGAGCTGATTTATTAAAATCACTTACCCTTAACGAAAAATAAATTATGTTTTATCCTGTTCAACTTTTTTCCGACTGGCTCGTCTTTGGTTTGTTTGGGATGACCGAAGCCTCCCACCTTGGCTTGGCACTTAACTTTTTTATATACGACACCATAAAGATACTCATTCTGCTTCTTGTGATTACTCACATTATGGGTGCCATCAATGCGCTGTTCCCCATCGAAAAAGTTAAGGACTTTCTTTCACAAAATAAATTCTTCGGGCTTGAGTATGTGGTTGCATCGCTTTT
This sequence comes from uncultured Candidatus Saccharibacteria bacterium, assembly GCA_964601755.1. GTDB lineage: Bacteria > Patescibacteriota > Minisyncoccia > Phycocordibacterales > CAZROQ01 > CAZROQ01. Next base: position 1,906 of record CAZROQ010000076.1, on the reverse strand, counting down.
CGGTACTGTCACCCCGTTCTGCTCCTGCTCATCGGTTCCTCTATTCATCGGTTTTGTAAAGGGAGGCATCCCACTGGGAATTACATTTGCTTTCCTGATAAGCTCACCTCTGGTCGACGGGGTTGTCATCGCCCTCCTTCTCGGTTTATTTGGTGTCAAGGTTACTGTTGTTTATGTGCTAACCGGTATTGTGGTTAGCGTTATTGCCGGATACATTCTGGGCAAACTCAATCTTGAGCGCTTTCTGGCCGACTGGGTTACCGAGCTCCACACAAACGGCGCACAACCCGCGGGAGGCGTCACGGGCGAAAAGAAAAAATCATTTATGAAAAAAGTATCCCAAGAAGCGTTTGCTATATTCAAACACATCTACCTATATGTAATTGCCGGTGTTGCAGTCGGAGCGTTTATTCACGGCTATGTTCCGGCTGATTTCTTTGAGACCTATGTCGCCACCGACAATATTTGGTCTGTGCCTCTTGCGGTACTCGTCGGTGTTCCTCTGTATGCCGGTGCCGCCGGAGTACTTCCAATAGCCCACGCTTTAGTTGCCAAAGGCATCTCGCTGGGGACAGTGCTTGCCTTTATGATGGCGTCGGTAGCACTCTCTCTTCCCGAAGGTCTGATGCTCAAAAAAATAATGAAGTGGCAGTTGCTGGCTATCTTTTTCGGCATAGTAACCGTGGCAATCATTGCCTCCGGCTACTTTTTCAATCTGGTACTTTAAGATTTTTCAATCGATTAACACTAAAAAACTAGATAAACCCAACGGGAGCAAACAAAAAACCCGCCGTCATAATGACGGCGGGGTGGCTCTTAAGCCAGGAACACGAAGCTACTTCTTCGGCTTACTTGAATGATTTTTGGGACCAATTGTCTCTTGCTTGGGCTCTCCATTCTCGTCGAGAACGATACGAAACGGCTCGCCGGCTTCTTCAAGCTTGCCATCACGGCAAAGCGTATTTTCGAGGTGCCAAGCAATAGCCGGCCAGACCTCATTGAACCTAAACACCTCTCCGATCTCAAAGTCAATGTGATGCTGACCAAGCATCACTTGTTCGATGCCGTCAGTGTTTAAAAGATCAAGTACATAACGAGCAGGACCGTCTTGAACTACAACCTTACTGCCATCGTCTTCGAAGTCATAATGCTCTATCCCACCTTCTGGGGTGATCACAACCAGCTTTTCACTGACATGAATTCGGAAACAATTCTTCTGTTTGTAGATGAATTCAATTTGGTACCTCACAGGGGTCTCCTTGTGTTTTTGAGAACAGACTATTTCCTATTTCTATTTTTATTTTTATACATTTGTATGATTTTGTCAATCAAAAATTTCAGGGGCCTGCCCTGAGGTATTATCGAGACAACCATTTCCGTTTTTAATCCCCACACCAAATACTCCACCACATTGTAGTGATTTTACCAGACTTCTCTTTTCCAACTCGGGCGATACTATCCAGTGAACTATTTTCTTTTCTTTTTGGAAGCTCGCTCGGCAAGCATCTCATGTTTTGTAGCCAAACGCTTCTTTGTCTTTTTGGATCGAGATTTCTTCCTTTTCTCTACTCCTGTACTTCTTTTTGCCATATCCAGAGATTATACATTATTTTCACAAAGTTGCTTAAACGATAGTGAATATTTTAAAAGACACTTCTTTGAGGTTGAAAAACCAACAAAAAGATATAGAATACTTTCATTGTTCTTTCAAAGTTCAGATGTCCGCCCTTAGGGGCAGACACATTCCGGAGCGTGCATTGAGTGCGTTCCGAATATTCCGGGGTAGCTCAGCGGTAGAGCGGTCGACTGTTAATCGATTGGTCGCCGGTTCGAATCCGGCCCCCGGAGCCAAGCTACAAAAACACCCGAAAGGGTGTTTTTTGTTTACGAGCGGAGCGGGTCGGAT
>CAZROQ010000075.1:0-3345 GCA_964601755.1 uncultured Candidatus Saccharibacteria bacterium | reverse complement strand
TTTAATAAAATTAATTTTAGATTCTGTGTCAGCCGAAGCGTCTTTTTTAATCACAAAATCAAAGTCTATAAGCTCCCCATCCTTAATAAAGTCTTGAAATGTTGCGTCATGATGAGTAAGTGGACGGAAGTATGCATACCCATCTCCCAACCATATTAGTTCAGCTTGAAGTTGTGATTCTGTCAGACATGTTTCTCCACCTTTTGCACATGTTCCCGTTTCATTTTGAATATCATAGAATTGTCGCTCCCCAACAAACACAGTACCTGCATAAAACGGCTCACCATCCTCATACGCCCATACTCCTCTACTGGGGAGAAAATCGAAGTAATCGTTTGAAGAACATTGGAATCTATATGGTGAATTATTGGGGCACGACCCACCGTAGCAATATTCTTCTGGTGTTCCTCGAAATACATTAAAAACAGGATCGATTAGTGACTCCGGACCAGGGTGGTGAAAAAGGCGAACACCGACATGTCCCTGGTGCCTGCAACTTGTCGCCATAGAGTCTCTTTCTGATGAGGTAATAAAATCACGCGGAAGATACAGTGCACCAAATATAAATTCATGCTCAGCCTTTGGATCAGCCCAGAAATAATCATTGGCATACCGGGCTAAACGTTTGCTGTTAAGTGGAAAATTCATTTGATAAAACTGGTAGTATTCTTCCTCGGTACGAGTGTTTACAAACCTCCAAATATCCGGATAGGACGTATACTTCCACTGTTCTACTCCCAGTGTAGCCACCTCAACATCGACCGCCCCACACATGGCAGTAAACACATCACCAAGACGGAGCGTAACAGTGTTGCGCAAACTTTCGATATCGTTCAGTACAAGAGATATTTCGTGTGTGCACCTCTCTGAGTCAGTTGCATACTGCTGACTCTGTGAAATGTGAGAGTAAATCATATCTTCAAACAATTGAGCTGTCTTGGTGTCTGAAAATGTTTTGTCTTGTAGTGTTTCTGCTATATTAGCTTGTTCATGAGAAGGTACAGCTTTTGTAAGAGCGGTAGTCATACAAGAAACCACCTTTTCACGATTTTCGGGACGAATAATTTGCTCAAGCTTCTTTCTACTTTCATGAGTGATTCCCTCGTATATCTTACTTTGAATATCAAACACATCTGCCAGAAGGTACGTTTCAAAATAATTGTGCACTATCACCGAAAAATCATGTGCGGCATTAGAAGATACGGGACTTTCCTGGCGGCTCTCCTCTATATTAGAACTACTCTCGTGGTCGTCGTCAGTGTTTTCCTCTATAGTGTTGTCATTCGCTTCACTCTCCGACAAGGCATCAGAAAACTTTGAAAACAACTCATCGCATGCCCCCGATGTTCTGTCAGCATTGCATTCCTCCACAAGTGTTTCGTTTGCTGGATCAGCAACAACATCAACAACGTTTTTCATATCACCAAACCACTCGTCCTTTGTTTCTTCGTATATGCGAGACCACTCTTCGCGAGATTCTGATTGGTCTTGCATAGCGTTACCTTCAAGCGCATCTATCATCGCGCCCATACCGTGGAGGTCTATCCAGCGATGGTCATACTCATACGGTGTCGCGGCTTCCCATCCTACAAGGCGATTGTACACGCGCTCAAGACGGTCCGGATCTGAGAGCATAAGATCGTTAATGGCAGGTCCGTATGCCTGGTTGAAGACCGAGACCGCAGAAGCGGATGACAGGTCTGTGGAACGATTGGCATCAAACCGTGCCCTGAGCTGACCGGCATAGAACCAGAACTGCGCTTCTTCAATGTTGTTTTCCTCAAGCAGTACACTGGAGACCTCATAGTATACCGGCGGAGTGTACTGTTCCGGGTTTTGGGTAAATGTCTTTACGGCTTTTTGGCTTGCTTGGTCTGATCCTGATCCCAGCACTTCAAGCAATTCACGCGATGACTCAGTGTTTTCAGCGACATCTCCTTGAGCAACAAAGTCAAACCGTTCTTCTGCTGAAAGCACCTTTGGTTCTAGTTCCTCTGTATCGACTAAACTTCTGTCTGCCATTTCATCTTCAGAATCTGATGTTGTGGTGGAAAACCAAAAATATGCCCCGACCATTCCGACGACGACAAGCACAAATACAATGCTGATTATAAAAAGTGGATTTTTGAACAAAGAGCGAGTTGCTTTTGGATCCTCCGGATAATAGTTAGGAATCCCTTTTAGATTGTCATCGTTTTCCATACAAAAAGTATATCACGCGAATTAACTGCGCGAGAAAACGGTATGCACAAGACGCTCCTAACGCCTAGATCTAGGTTCGATTCCTGGCGGGGGCACCACCACCCACAATCAAAGGATTTAAACACTAAACACTGCAGTCTTTAGTGTTTGGCGGTGTCAAAAAAATGCTAACTGATCACAGTCTTGAGCATTTTCTCGTGAGAAAATGCTCCTGAACCCTTTTATTTCTTTTGTCCTTTGATTTTGTTGGTTAACAGTCCGTTAAAATTGAGTCGGATGATATAAGCTCGAAAGAATGAATAATATCTTTTGCTGTTTTTATTTTTGACTTATTAAATAAATCCTTATCATAATCTACCTTATAATTACTATCTGTTATCAATGCAAAAAGATATAGAGCGTTCTCTTGAGAAATGACCACGTAATCGTCTCCCGATACTGCATAATTATCAGCGGGAAAAATAGCACCTGTTTCGTTTCCTACCGGAAGATTAATCCATTCATCGTTTGAGCATAAATATCCGTCTCTGGTTGTTTCTGTGTCACCATCAATTTTTTCTGCGACATTAAACCACGCCTGCTTTTCTTGGTCATAAATTATCGTAGAATCTCCTACATATCTAGTGCGGTAATGTTCTGGTTTTCTTTTATAGAAAGTAAGTGGCAGATCAGGAAAAGTAATGCTAATTTCACTCTCATGCTTGTTTAAGTCAGTTGTAATTACTGTGTCAGGCGGATATTTAAACTGAAAATCATGCTCCTCATTTCGATACGTTTCCCACCCTGATGTATCAACCCCTTGTGCCTCCTCATCTTGTTGAGACACCGTATCTGTTTCAACCTCACCTTTTTCCTTTTCTATCTTCGACGCATAATCCATACTCGCCCACACAACGAGCGCGAGAACTAGAAAAATACATATTCCAACAGCAAGCAGCGCCCATTTGTATTTTCTCAAAGAGAATCCCGTTTCCTGAAATTCAGGTTGCGATTCCTGATTAAAATCCTGATTTTCCATACAAAAATTATATCACACGGATTAACTGCGTGAGAAAACGATATGAACAAGGCACTCCTAACGCCTAGATGCAGGTTCGATTCCTGGTAAGGACACCGTGGAAAACAAAAGTAAAAATCCTAGGT
>CAZROQ010000074.1:0-3385 GCA_964601755.1 uncultured Candidatus Saccharibacteria bacterium | reverse complement strand
GAGCTCGAGGTGCGGGGCGTGACCTCGCTCATGCCCGGCCCCGACGACGACCCGCAAAACTTTCAAGTTTAAAACAGTAACTCTATCGCCCCCCATTCGCCCGGGCATCTTTTGCCCTTTCAAAACTCTGGCAGGGCCTGTAGCGCCAATAGAACCAACCTCTCTTTCCGAATGCTTCTGTCCGTGCGTCCTGCGACCACCTTTAAAACCATATCTTTTGACCGCCCCTTGGAAACCTTTTCCTTTGGAAACAGAAGAAACAGAAACTTTTTCGTTTTCGCTAAACAGATCAACGGTTATTTTGTCTCCAACAGAAAACTCTTGCGCCTCCCCTTTTTCATTCATTCTGAACTCTAGAAAGTTTCGGAAGTTGGCTCTTTCTCCTTCCGTAGCTTCAAGCGCCTTTTTTGAATGCCCAACTTGAGCTTTGGCGATTTTATTTTCTTTAGCATTGCCGAAACCGACCTGAATGGCTGAGTATCCATCAGTTTCTTTGTTTTTGACCTGTGTTACCACATTCGGTTCCACCTGAAGAATAGTAACCGGATTAACCGAACCATCTTCGTTAAAAACCTGCGTCATATGTTTTTTTGTTCCGACAATAAACTTCATAATTTTTATTTTAGAGACTGTCTCTAAACAGTCTCCAAACAGTATCTTAGAAAAATGAGTCAATGACTCATTTTTCCAAGAGCTCACTATTATCCACGCTTTGGCAAAATATTCAAGTCTTTAAGTTGAAATTCTTTCCCAAGAAACTCTCTAATGTCCTGCATCCGAATAATCAGTCATTTAATGATTTTCGTGCATCAAGACATTTAAACAGTTTCTAAAAAATCTTGACATCAATACTCACCCCGGAAGGCAAACTGATATTGGTCAAAGACTCGATAATTTTTTGATCCGGATTGATGATATCAATCAATCTTTTATGAATACGCATCTCGAACTGTTCTCGCGCGTCCTTGTAAACAAAAGAGGACCTATTTACGGTGTACTTTTTAATCTCTGTAGGAAGAGGTATGGGACCACGAGTCTCCGCCTCAAAGCGAAGAGCGGTATCCATTATTTGTTTCACCGAAAGATCGAGAATCTTGTACTCATAGGCTTGCACCTTAATTCTAAGGCGTTGGATAACCTCGCTGTCTTTCTTGCTTTTTTTAGTTTTTGATGAACTTGTTTTGGGCATATTCTATTTCTAGGGGGCTAGGGTGTTAGGTCACTAGGATACTAGGTATCTATTTCTAGGGGGCTAGGGTGTTAGGTCACTAGGATACTAGGTATCTATTTCTAGGGGGCTAGGTTGCTAGGGGCTAGGTATCCTATTTCCTAGCGTCCTAGTATCCTAGCTTCCTAGCGTCCTAGCTTCCTAGCTTCCTAGTATCCTAGCCTCCTAATTAACTATTTTGGTGATAACACCGGCACCGACAGTCTTGCCTCCCTCTCTGACAGCAAATCTTTGCTGTTCCTCAAGAGCAACCGGAGCAGTCAGCTTAACTTTGAAGGTTACCGAGTCGCCCGGCATAACCATCTCTGTTCCTTCAGCCAAAGTAACTTCACCGGTAACATCAGTAGTTCGAAGGTAGAACTGCGGTTTGTAACCTGTAAAGAAAGGGGTGTGTCGACCTCCTTCTTCTTTTTTTAGGATGTACACCTCTGATTCAAACTCTGTGTGAGGAGTAACTGTCCCCGGCTTGGCAAGAACCTGACCTCGGTGGATCTCTTCTTTCTTTGTTCCTCGAAGAAGAATACCGGCATTGTCGCCAGCCATACCTTCTTGCAAGGACTTGTTAAACATCTCAATTCCGGTAATGGTTGTTTTGTCGATTTTTTCCTGCATACCGACAATCTCAACCTCGTCGTTTACCTTAACAATCCCTCTTTCGATACGACCAGTAGCAACAGTGCCTCTACCTTCGATGGTAAAGATGTCTTCAACCGGCATAAGAAAAGGTTTTTCGGTATCTCTTTCCGGGACGGGAACATATTCATCAAGCTGTTTTACAAGCTCGAGAACCTTCTGCGCCCACTCGTCATTGACATCATCGGTTTCAAGTGCTTTTAAAGCGGAACCACGAACAACCGGCGCATTTTCGCCGTCATATTCGTATTTTGTAAGAAGTTCGCGCACTTCCTCTTCAACAAGGTCGATGAGGTCATTATCTTCAACCATATCGCACTTGTTAAGGAAAACGATAATTTTGGGCACACCAACCTGCTTGGCAAGCAAAATGTGCTCGCGGGTCTGAGGCATAACACCGTCAGTCGCAGCGACCACAAGAATAGCGCCGTCCATCTGAGCGGCACCTGTGATCATGTTTTTAATATAGTCGGCGTGTCCCGGAGCATCAATGTGAGCATAGTGCCGTGTCTCTGTTTCGTACTCGTTGTGGGAAATAGCAATGGTAATACCACGCTCTTTCTCCTCGGGAGCCGCGTCGATTTGATCAACAGCTTTCATGTTGACCGTGTGCCCTGCGTTGTGCAAGGTCTTTAGAATAGCAGCCGTCAAAGTTGTTTTACCATGGTCAACATGACCAATGGTTCCAACATTTACATGGGGCTTGCTTCGTTCAAAGTCAGCCATAATAATGTACTACTTAATAATTTGTAATAATTAAAGATAGAAATCTCCACAAGCAAGTGCGCGAGAACGCTTGACTTGCTTCCAGATTTTTCATTTCTTTGCCACCTGTTTTATCAATAGCATGCGCCACGACAAAAATCCCAAGCGGTAGCGAATATCTTAACAGAATCAGCGCCACGGTCAAGCCCCTGTACACAGATAAGTGTGTTCTTCTAAGTCCGATATCGAACTCTGAGCCTAGAAAAACGCAAAACAAAAACGAATTCAGGCAATCCGTTTACAAAAACCTAAAAGAAGCAAGTTTCGCCGAATGAAACACCATCACACAGTGAAGAGTTTCTAATGACCCAGCCGTCATACAAAACCTGATCTAGGTTGGGACACTTTAAAGGCCCTTCGAAAGCAATCATATCTCTGCATGTCCCAAGAGAACTATCCCCTAAATATTTAAAAACAGCGTTACTCTGAGAATCATAGTGTTCATACTTAAACCACTCATCAATAGGATCAAAATCTCTAAGTATGTAATATTCACCTTCTTTCAAATTGACACTCATCGTATATTTAGAACCGACCAGATCAAGGAAGACAGATCTGATTTCTTTGCCTGAGTGACTAAATATACCCCCCCCCACTCGAACCTGCCGATTCAAGGTCGGCTAAAAAAATAGGTTCGCCACTCACAAGACCATAAACATACGAAGCACCATCACTACTGCGAGGTATGGCGGAAAGATATCCTTCTTCAACATACTCCTGAATCACATCAGCGTAAGTATTACCGTCATCACCAGCAAC